>NZ_BAAGZI010000039.1:0-26750 GCF_054778695.1 Actinocorallia lasiicapitis | reverse complement strand
CTCGACGGTGCCCTGCGCGCCGGTGGCGCGGGGGATTCCGGCGGCGAACCGCCACAGCAGCCGCTTGGCGGCGGCGTTCGGCTCGGCGTCGAGCCGTTCGAGCTGCTCGGTGACGCGCACCGCGGCCGTCAGGAAGTCGACCCGTGGGCTGAGCGGCCCCACCATCCGGACGGGCAGCCCCCAGGTGCTGACGGCCAGCAGCCCGCGCGCCGGGGCGAGCAGATCGGCCGTGAGCGCGGCGCACAGATAGAACGGCCGCGAGCCGGGCGCCGACCGGTAGGACCGTTCCTCGTCCCGGCGCAGGCTGGTGAGCTGTGCGGCGGCCAGCGGCCCGGAGAAGAACGCCTCGTGGACGGCCAGGATCAGCTTGGGCGCCGCGGGCACGCCGAGCAGGTTGAGCGCGTGGTGCACCTGGTCGCGGACGGGGATCACGCGCGGCGCGGCCGGTTCGGCCGGTTCCATGACGGCCGCGTCCCAGGCCTGTTCGGTGCGGCGCAGTTCGGCCCTGAGCTGTCTGGCCACGCTCCGATCTCCGTCGGCCACGGCCCTGCGCACCTGCGACCGCAGTTCGGCGATGCGCTGTTCCAGCAGGTCGGGGGAGTCCGGCATGGCGCAGAGGTTACCCGAAGTTCCCAGGTGTTCCAGGCTTTTCCAGCAATCCCCGGCGTGTCTCGTGCCCCATCCGTGCTGAACCCCACGCGTTACGGGAATGAATTGTGGATGTCCTTTAGCGGCCGGACCTGTTGCCCTTGAGGCCACGCGAATTAGTTTCGGCATTTGTGAATTCCGTGAATCGCCGTGACGCACTGAAGCTCGGTGGCGCCGGGGTCGCGGCCGTCGCCCTCCTGCCGGGCAGCGCCGCCCATGCCGACCCCGCCTCCGCCTTCCAGCACGGAGTCGCCTCCGGCGACCCGCTCCCCGACGCCGTCATCCTCTGGACGCGCGTCACCCCCACCCCCGAATCGAAGCCCGGCTCAGGCCAGGGCCCCGCGATCACGGTCGACTGGCAGATCGCCACCGACCCGGAGTTCTCGGCGATCGTCGCCAAGGGTTCGGCGGTCACCGGCCCCGACCGCGACCACACCGTCAAGGTCGACGCGGGGCCGCTCGTCCCCGACACGGCCTACTACTACCGGTTCGGCTACGCGGGCGAGTACTCCCGCACCGGCCGCACTAGGACCGCGCCCGCCGCCAACGCCGACGTCGAAGGTCTCAAGTTCGGCCTGGTGAGCTGCTCCAACTGGGAGGCCGGCTGGTTCTCCGCCTACCGCCACCTCGCCGCCCGCGACGACCTGTTCGGCGTCGTCCACCTCGGGGACTACACCTACGAGTACGCCAGTGGCGGCTTCTCCGGCGACGGCGGCAAGGCCGTCAGACCGCACGTCCCGCTGCACGAGACGATCACGCTCGCCGACTACCGGCAGCGGCACGCCGCCCACAAGACCGACCCCGACCTGCAGTCCCTGCACGCCCGCCACCCATGGATGATCGTCTGGGACGACCACGAGATCGCCAACGACCTCTGGTCGGACGGCGCGGAGAACCACGACCCGGCCACCGAGGGCCCGTTCGCCGCCCGCAAGGCCGCCTCCCGGCAGGCCTACCACGAGTGGATGCCGGTCCGGTTCGCCGCGGGCGACCTGCTCTACCGGCGGCTGCGGTTCGGCCGTCTCGCCGATCTGATCCTGCTGGACCTGCGCAGCTACCGCTCGAAGCAGACCTCGGGCACCGCCATCGACGACCCGTCGCGCACCCTGACCGGTGACGCGCAGATGGCGTGGCTCAAGCAGAACCTGTCCGACAGCACAACCCGCTGGCGGCTCATCGGCAACTCGGTGATGATCAGCCCGGTAGCGCTCGGCGCGCTCACCGCCGAGGTGCTGGGCCCGCTTCGCGAGCTGCTCGGCATCCCCGAGGGCGGCTTCCCGATCAACGCCGACCAGTGGGACGGCTACAGCGCCGACCGCAAGGAACTCCTCGGCCACCTGCACACCAACAAGATCACCAACACGGTGTTCCTGACCGGTGACATCCACACGAGCTGGGCCAACGAGGTTCCGCTGACCGCCGCGACCTACCCGTTCTCGCCGTCGGTCGCCACCGAGTTCGTGATGCCGTCGGTGACCAGCAACTCGCTCGGCGAGCTGATCGGCGCACCGCCGCGCACCATCTCGGTGGCCGCCGAGGGCCTGCTCGCCGCGACCAACCGCCACGTCCGCTGGGCGGAGCTGGACTCGCACGGCTACGGCATCCTCGACGTCCGCCGCGAACGCACCCGCTGCGACTGGTTCTACATCTCCGACCGCAAGAACAAGAACGCGACCGCCAGCCGGGGCGCGGGCTTCGCCACCAAGTCCGGCAGCCAGAAGCTGGACCGGATCTGGTTCTGATCGCCGGTCTCGTCCGCGGGTCCCGCCCCGTGAAAGGGTGGGCCCCGTGGACGAGGAGATCAGAAAGCGGCTCAGGGTCGGGTGCTACGGCATCGTCGTGGCAGAGGAGAGACTGCTGCTCTCCCGGTTCATCGGCCCCGGCGGCCCGGCGTGGATCCTGCCCGGCGGCGGCATGGACCACGGCGAGCACCCCGTCGAGGCGGTGCTGCGCGAGCTGACCGAGGAGACCGGCTACACCGGCGAGGTCGTCCGGCTGCTCGGGGTGGGTTCGGTGCACCATCCGCGCCGCCCCTGGGACGGGGAGATCGTCGACCATCACACGCTGCGCGTCGTCTACGAGCTGCGGCTGACCGGCGGCGAGCTGACCTTCGAGGTCGGCGGCTCGACCGACCGCGCCGAGTGGTTCCCGCTGGCCGGGCTCCCGGAGGACCGCGGCGACTTCGTCGACGAGGCCCTGGCGTTCTGGCGCGAAAAGTAGCGCGATCGAATGTTTATGCGATAGAACAGAGTAGCGAGAGGTCGCCTTGCGGCGGCCGCCGTCGTGACTGGTGTCAACGCGCCGAAGGGTCCGCCTTGACCGCTGTTCTGGAACCGCCGGTGTCCGCACCCGCGCATCTTCTGGTGAATCCCGCCGTCCCGGTCCGGCTCGATCCGGCCCGGCCGGTGCCCGTCCTCGACGAGACGGCCGCGCGGCTGCTCGTCCTGGAAGCCTGGCGTGAGGCGCGGCTGACCAGCCCGTCCGGCCGGGTGCACTATCTGACCACCATCGACTCCTGGCTGAGCCGCGGCTGGGGGCTGGCGTTCTACTCGGTCGGCGCGCACGTCACGCTCTACAGCTGCGGCCACCCCGACTCCCTGCTGCCGCGCCCGCCCCGCAGGTTGACCAGGCCGCGCGGCGGTGGCCGGCTGACGGGCCTGTACGCGGGCGAACCGCTGTTCCCCGGCGACAAGGGCGACTACCTGGTGCCCGGCGTCGTGGAGGTGGCGGCCCGTCCGGCGGCGTCCGAGCTGGCGCTCGGCGTGCACGGCGGTGATCTGCATCTGATGCCCTACGACGACGCGCTCGACGGGATCCGGCACGTCGAGGCCGCGTTCAGCGCCCGCTCCTACGGCGAGGCCCGCGAGTACGGGCTGGAGGTCGAGGACCGCCGACGCTGCCTGGACTACTACGTCGAGCTCGTCTGCCGCGCCCACGAGGACGTCGACGAGCGGTTTCTGCGGGCCCGCTCCGACCAGGACCTCTGGCGTGCCGTCCGCCCCGCCGACGACCAGCCGTTCGACCTGGACGAGCACCCCTGCTACGGCGACACCCTGTGGCGTCCGGTGCCGACGGTCCGCGGCCCGTGGATCAACGCCGACTTCCGGGACCGGTTCGGCGCCCCCGAACGCGACTGGCGGACCGGCCTGGAGCGGCTGCCCGCCGAACGCACCAACGACGTCCTGGCGCACCTGCGCGACCACGGCTGGTCCGTCGCCCGCGACGACGGCCTGTTCGCCGCCTACTGGCCGGACTCCTGAAGCGACTCCCGCAGCCGGGTGAACTCGCCCGCGATCCGCTCCAGGCTCCAGCCCGCGTTGAGGCCGCTGGGGTTCGGCAGGATCCAGACCCTGGTCGGGCCGAGCGGGTCGGGGCGCGGGCCGATCGCGGCCTTCCGGTCGCCGAACGCCGTCCGGTAGGCCGTCACCCCGGCGACGGCCAGCACCTGCGGCCGGTACTCCTCGACCCGCTTCACCAGCAGCTCGCCGCCCTCGGCGAGCTCCGCGGCGGTCAGCTCGTCGGCCTTGGCCGTGGTCCGCGCCACGAGATTGGTGATCCCGAGCCCGTAGGACGGCAGCAGCCCCTGCTCGGCCGGATCCAGCAGCCGATCCGTGAACCCCGACAGGTGCAGCGCCGGCCAGAACCGGTTGCCGGGCCGCGCGAAATGCAGCCCGGTCACCCCCGAGTACAGCCCCGGATTGATCCCGCAGAACAGCACCCGCAGCGGCGCCCCCGGCGCGGGCAGCAGATCGGGGATGACGGTGTTCCGAGCGGCTTCGAGCTGCTCACGCGTCGGTTTCACCCCGCCAACCTACCGGCCTAGTTGGTGCGGGTGTTGGGGAGGTGATCGCCGACGTAGCCGACCCAGATCTTGCCGGTGGGGCCGCCGGCGTCGTCGTGGAAGTGGATGCGCGGCGCGGGGGTGCCGGTCTTGCGGAGTTTGATGTGGGCGGGCATGAACATCTGGCCCGCGGGATCGACCTCGGCGGGCACGGAGAACGTGCGCGGCTGGGCGAACTTGTCGCGTCCGGCCACCGAGTCGGACTCCTTCATCGCCAGGGTCGCCGCCGAGATCACCCGCCGTCCACCGCCGCTGGCCGCCAGACACCAGTCGCGGAAACCGCCCTGGAACTCGCCCGCCGACCTGGCCTTCGCGTAGTCCTCCAGGGCGAGCAGCGCGTCCCACGCCTTGCCCGCCCAGACTTTGCTGAGCGTCGGATAGCCGAGATCGAGCAGGCCCGCCGTGTGCAGGGTGTCGCCGATCCGCACATGGGCCAGGGCCTCGTTGGCGTGGTGCAGTGCGTCGACCAGATTGCTCGGTGCGAACGGCTCCCCGGCCGGGGCCGCCGGGGCCTGGGTGTGGGCGGCCGCCGCGGCCTCGAGCTGCCTGACCTGCTCGGCCAGCCGCCGCTCCCGCGACGCCGCCTCCGCCAGATCCCGTTCCAGCGTCACCTGCGCCGCGCGCAGCCGCTCGACCTCGTCCTCCAGCCGCTCGGTCTCCGACTCGGCCTCCTCCCGCCGGTTGACGGCCCGCTGCCGTCCGGCGCGCGCCTCCTCCAGCGCCCGGGTCAGCGACGCGACATGGCTGTTCATCGTGCTCATCTGCCGGGACAGCTCCTGCGGATCCCCGCTGATCAGATCCAGGGTGCTCTCCAGCTCGCCGTGCACACCCTCCACGACGGTCCCGGCGACCGTGTCGGCGAGCCCCGACAGCCGGTCGGCGACCCGGTCGGCGACGGCCTTGGCCAGCTCGTCCAGGTCGAACACCGGCTGCGGCGCCACGGCAGGAGCGGCTGAAGCGGGCGGCGGCACGGGCTCGGAGGGCGGCGGCGGCGCCTGCTCGGCCCGGGGCCGCGGCACCTCCGGCTTCCGCTCGGCCATCGCCATCATCTTCCGGTACAGCTCCTGGTCGACATGGGGCGACCGTACGGGCCGCGGCCGCGCCGCCTCCTCCAGCGCCTCCGGCCGCTCCTCGCCCTGCACGATCCGGCCGACGAGCCGGTAGGGCTCGCGCAGCTCGTCGGGGAGCTTCAACGGAGCCGTCTCACCGATCATGAATCCGGCGGCGCGGTCGAGGGCGCGGCGGCCCTCGTCGCGGAGCATCTTGCCGCCCATCACCCGGTGCCGGTCGGGGTAGGTCTCCGCGCCGGGCCGCATCCCGGTCAGATAGGTGCGGATCCCGCCGCCGTACACCGCGCAGTCCGCGCCGACCCGGGCGTTGAACTGGTCCTGCGCCGGTAGATCCGCCAGCCACACCACCTGCGCGACGCCCGCGACACGCGCCGCGAGATGCTCGGCGTGGGCCCGCGCCGTCCCGTTGGACTTGGCGTCCGCCGACACCACCACGATCGGCACCCGACGTCGCTGCTCGGCCAGATCCCCCAGCAGGTAGACCACGCCGTCCTCGTCGTGCTCCTCCGCCGCGCCCGTGAGCTGGACGCCGCCGTCGGTGACCCGCTCGGTCGCCAGATAGCCGGGCAGGAACCCCGGGGCGAACGCCTCGACGGGCTCGCCCGCGTACTGCTCGACCGTCACCACCACCCAGCCGGTCAGAGTCCCCGTGGTCTGCGCGTAGGTCACCCTGGTGCGGAGGGTGCCGTCGGCCAGCACGAACCGGCCGCAGCCGTGGCGGGCCTCGAGGGTCGCGCGGAGCCCGTCCACCGTGTGCTCCACATGCGGGCTGATCGCGATCTCCGGAAACCCCAGCCCCGTCAGCCAGACACTGAACGCGCGCCGCAGCCGCTTGGCGAGGGTCGGCCCCGGATCGCGGAGTACGGCCTGGTACAGCCTGGTGGTCGGCATATTCCAGGAATCCTATGGCCTAGGCCGTCGCCGCATCTCCTACCTTCCCGGATCGGCAAAGATTCCGGGTGTCAGCGAGGCGGACCGCCCGACGATCATTAACGTGCGCCGCATGGAAGATCAGCCAGAGTTCGGTGTCCGGATGCGCGGATACTCGCGCCGTGAGGTCGACGAGTTCCTGAGGGAGGTCCGCCAGGAGCTGCGCCTGCAGAGCGGCGGCTCCGGCGAGATCCGGACCCTCACGCAGTCGCCGCACGGAGAGGGCGCGGCCGCGCGGACGTCGCTGCTGGCCGGCGAGGCCGCCGACCAGCGCGGCGCGGAGGTCGCCGAGCAGGCCGAAGAGACCCTGCGGGCGGCCCGCGACCTCGCCGACCGGATCGCCTACGAGGCGGAGGAGCTGAAGCGGCGGTCGCTGTCGGACGCCGACCGGCTGCTCGCCGACGCGCGCGCCGAACACGCCCGGATGCTGTCCGACGCCCGCACCGAGCACGACCGGCTGCTCGCCGACGCGCGCCAGCGGGCCGTCGAGCTGGAGGAGCAGGTCGTCAGGGCGTTGGAGATCGAGGTGCGGGAGCGGATCGGCGAACTGTCGCGCACCCACGCACGGTACGTCGACGGGCTCACCGGGATGCGCGACGCGCTCGCCGGGGTGCTCGAACTGGACGCCGCGCAGGGCCCGCTGACGGCGATGGTGCCGACCCAGCTCAAGGTCGTCACATGAACGGTGACGGGCAGTCGGAAGCCGCCGATCTGGTGATGCTGCCGATCGCGTTCCTGATCGTCCTGGCGGTCGCCACCGCGGTGTTCTTCCTGGTCAGAAAGTTCGGGCCGCAGTCCGCGGCGGCACCCGAGCAGCGGGTCGCCGTCCAGGTGCCCGCCCCGCGCTCCGCCGACCTGGGCTCGGCGCTCCGCACCCTGCACGACGCGGGCGTCGACACCGACGAACTGCTCGGCCCCTGGCTGGCCGACGCCCGCGGCTATGCTCACCGGGATGGACTTTGATCTTCTGATCGACGCGGCGTGGCCCGCGCTGGAATCAGCGCGGACCGGCGACTGGAAGGCCCGGTTCTCCGACGGCGTGACCAAGCGGGCCAACTCCGTGCTCTGCACGGGCCCCGCAGGCGACATCGGCGAGGTCGAGCGGCTGTACCGCGAGCGCGGGCTGCCCGCGATCTTCCAGGTGAGCGATCCGGAGCTCGACCGGGAGCTGGCGGACCGCGGCTACCTGCGGGCCGACCCCACCCTGGTCATGCGCGCCGACCTGACCGGACGGCACGGCGCGCTGCCCGTCGCCGACCAGCCGCCGCCCGGCTGGACGGACGTCTGGTGGTCGGTGGACGGCCGCCCCGCCGCCGACCTCCCCGCCGCCGAGAAGATCATCACCGGGGTTCCGGCCTGGTACTGCGGCCTGGCGGACGCCGCCGTCGGCAGGGGAGTCCCGCAGGGCGACACCGTGGGGATCTACTGCATGGCCGTCCTGCCCGAGGCGCGCCGCCGCGGGCTGGCCCGGCGGATCCTCGACGGGCTGCTCGGCCATGCCCGCGACCAGGGACTGACCAGCGCCTACCTGGCCGTCACGGCACGGAACGAGGCCGCCCAGCGCCTCTACGCCGGGGCCGGCTTCGAGACGGTGGGCGGCTACCACTACCGGGTGCGCGCCTGAACCGGGGTCGCGCTGTTCGCTACTTCTTCATGGCGAGGGTGACGCCGTCGCGCTGCGGCAGCATCACGGCGCTGACCCGCGGGTCGGCCGCGATCGCGGCGTTGAGGTCGTGGACGATCCTGTCCTCGGGCGTCGCGGAGGCGAGATCCACGACCCGGCCGTCCCGCAGCACGTTGTCCAGGGCGATGACGCCGCCGGGGCGCAGCCGCTTCAGGATCTCCTCGTAGTAGACCGGGTAGCCGGCCTTGTCGGCGTCGATGAACGCCAGGTCGAACAGTTCCTCTTCGGGTAGCGCGCGCAGGCTGTCGGCGGCCGGGCCGATCCGCAGCTCGATCCGGTCGTCGACACCGGCGCGCTTCCAGTAGCGGCGGGCGATCGAAGTCCACTCGTCGCTGACGTCCAGGGCGAGCAGGGTGCCGCCGTCGGCGAGCCCGCGCGCGATGCAGATCGAGGAGTAGCCGGTGAACGTGCCGACCTCGACGGCGCGGCGGGCCCCCGTCAGCCGGGCGAGCATGGTCAGGAACTCGCCTTCGTCGTGCGAGATCTGCATTCCGGACTCGGCGGGGAGCTGCGCGTGCGTCTCCTCGGCCAGATCGCGCAGCACCTCGTCGGCGGCGGTGGAGTGGGCCAGGACGTAATCGCTGATCAGCGGATCGATGAACGGCATGACCCGATCCTAAGCCGCGCGACGTCAGAGTCGGCGATCGTTCCGTGTCCGTAGCCAGTCGTCGTGCCGCATGACGGTCTTGTCGTGGTCGGGCAGCGCCCGCAGCCTGGTCAGCCCGTAGGTGCGGACACCGTCGGGCAGGCGCAGGCCGGGCGCGTCGGCGCCGTCGAGCCGTTCGGCGATCGACCGGTCGGTGAGCACGGTCAGGAGCAGCGGCAGATCCTCGGCGGGCAGGTTCTCGTCACAGCAGACGGACACGACAGCCGGCTCGTCGAACGGGCCGTCGAACACCGACAGCCGCGCCCACAGCAGCCGTTCGCGGGGGCCGCACAGCTCGTAGCTCCAGCTCATCGAGTCGGTGAGCAGGGCGAGCTCGTCGATCGGCACACCGGCCAGTTTGAGCGCGGCCCGTTCGATCGTCAGCGGCAGGCAGTCGAGGCCCGCCAGCACGGGCCGCAGATCGGAGAGCTCGTCGAGCGGGTAGCCTGCCTCCTCGGCGCGGAGCGCCAGCAGCGCCAGGGCGTCGCCGTGGGGGAGCGGACCGAGCGTCAGCGGCTCGGCGATGATCAGGCCGAGCGATTCACGGCCCGTCGTCACGACCCGCAGGCCGGGCGCGGCGCGCAGCAGCGACTGGACGAGCTGGCCGCAGACGCGCTCGATGCCGTCACAGCCGTCCAGGACGAGCAGCAGCTCGCGGTCGGCGAGACGCGTCAGCTCGACCTTCCTGCCGATGAACTCACCGAGCAGATCGGGCTGGTGCAGATCGGCCAGATCGACCCAGACGGCGCCGTCAGCGAAGTCCTCTTCCAGCTCGGCGGCCAGCTCCCTGGCGAGCGCCGTCTTGCCGGCCCCGGCCGGGCCGGTGATGGTGACGAGCCGCTTGTCGAGCAGCCGCTGGCGCGCCACCTGGAGTTCGCCGTCCCGGCCCGCGAGACCGGTGCCGCTCCAGACGACGGCGGGCTCGTCGCGCGGGGCGTCGGGGCGGATCACGTGCGGTTCGACGACCGGCTCCACCGGGCTGAACCGTGCGATGAGCAGCGCCACGGACTGGTCGGGTTTCACGCCCGACAGCAGGACGTCCCTGATCTCGGCGGGGGAGGACGGCAGCGCGCCCTGCGGCTCGTCCGACGGACGTTCCTCGGGTGCGAGGGTCAGCCCCTTGGTGCCGACCATCAGCACGGAGCCGGGCGGCACCGGATGGTAGAGGGTCTCGTACAGGCCGACCCCGGTGCCCAGCGGCGGCGACGGCCGCGGGTCGAGGAGCTCGGCGCGGCCGTCCGGCAGGACCAGGATCGGGGTGGCCTGCCCGGCGCTCGCCAGCCGGAACTCACCGGCCCGCGGATCGTGCACACCGTAGACGCAGGTGACGAGCCGTTCGCCCAGCGGGTCGAGGTCGTGGCCGAGCAGGTCGAGCCGGGCCAGCAGCAGGTTCGGCGGCAGCTCGGTGGAGGTGGCCAGCGCGCGCAGCCCCATCCGGATCCGGAGCAGATGCACGGCCGCGGCCTCGGTGACGCCGTTGACGTCGGCGACGGCGAACGCCGTCCGTTCGCCGTCGAGCGGGAACACCTCGCAGAAGTCGACGCCGAGCGGCCCGGTGTCACGGCTCGCGGTCGCGACGGAGACCCCGGGCCGTTCGAGTGAGTCAGGCGGCGCCAACTGCCGCCGCAGCTCCTCGACGAGCGCCTGGTTCTCGTCCACCCGGGCCCCTCCTGATTGTCGGTGACCAGAGCGTAACCCCCGAGATCCACCCACGTCAGGGGAACGCGGGCCCGGATCCGCCCCGATTTCGCCCGGCCCGTCGTCAGCCGAGGGCGGTGCGCCAGGCGCGTCCACCGGCACGGCCGGTGCTGAGCTGGCCGGCGGTGGCCAGGTCGCCGGGGAGGCTGGTGTTCTGCGGCTGGAGGAAGGAGAACCGGAACGGCTGCCCGGCGATCTTCAGCTTCATCCCGCCGCCGAAGTAGTACCAGGGGAAGCGGACGTCGCCGACGGCTTCGAGCGGCGCCTCGAACAGTGGCACGCGGTACCCGTCGGTGAGATGGTCGGCCAGCCCGGGACGGCCGGTGCGCTGTTCGAGCGTGCGGAGCTGGCTGAGGGTCAGCGCTCCGCGGTGGTGGGCCTCGAACGACAGGCGGCCGCCGTTGAGGCTGAGCACGCCGGGCGCGCTGCCCGTCGCACCCATGATGATCCAGGTCAGAGTCTGCAGTCGGTTCATGATCTCCCCGTTCGGTTCTGGTCCGAACGTAGGGTCCGGGGCGTCCCGGGCGGGAGGGAGCGGCGTCCCGGCGGACCGGTGATAGATTCCGAACGGAATTCGGTAAGTGGATGCTTTGAGAGGCGCGCATGGACCTGTGGCAGACCCCCGAACGTGCCGCCCTGCGGCAGCTGGTGCGCGATTTCACGCGCAAGGAGATCCTGCCCTCCCTCGAAGAGTGGGAGGAGGCCGGTGAACTGCCCCGCTCCCTGCATGTGAAGGCCGCCGAGGCGGGCCTGCTCGGCGCCGGTTTCCCCGAGGAGGCCGGCGGTTCGGGCGGCGACGTCATCGACGCGTTCATCGTCGCCGAGGAGATGATCGGCTCGGGGGGTTCCGGCGGGCTCGTCGCCTCGCTGTTCACCCACGGGATCGCGCTGCCGCACATCATCTCCTCGGGCGACAAGGAGCTGATCGACCGCTATGCCCGGCCGGTGCTGGCAGGGCAGATGATCGGCTGTCTCGGCATCACCGAGCCCGACACCGGCTCCGACGTCGCGTCCGTCCGCACCTCGGCGGTCCGTGACGGCGACTCCTATGTCGTCAACGGCAGCAAGCTGTTCATCACCTCGGGGGTGCGGGCCGATTTCGTGACGGCCGCGGTACGCACCGGCGAACCCGGCTACGGCGGCCTTTCGATGCTGGTCATCGACAAGGGCACCCCGGGGTTCGCGGTGTCACGCGCCCTGAAGAAGATGGGCTGGCTCTGCTCCGACACCGCCGAACTGGCCTTCTCCGACGTCCGGGTGCCGGCCGGCAACCTGGTGGGCGAGGAGGGCAGCGGTTTCCTGCAGATCGTCCAGAACTTCGTGACCGAGCGGCTCTCGCTGGCCGTCCAGGCTTACGCGCACGCCCAACGCTCCCTCGACCTGACCCTCGCCTACGTCCGCGAACGCGAGACCTTCGGCCGTCCGCTCTCCTCCCGCCAGGTCGTCCGCCACAAGATCGCCGAGATGTCCCGCCAGGTCGACGTCGCCCGCACCTACACCCACCGCATCACCGAACGCTATCTGGCCGGCGAAGACGTCCTCACCGAGACCGCTTACGCCAAGAACACGGCCGTCGCCGCCGCCGAATTCGTCGTCAACGAGGCCGTCCAACTCCACGGCGGAATGGGCTACCTCCGCGAATCCGAAGTAGAACGCCACTACCGCGACATCCGCATCCTCGGCATAGGCGGCGGCACCACCGAAATCATGAACGAAATCATCTCCAAACGCCTATCCCTCTAACCCTGACCTGCCCCTTCTCGTTTCGGATGTCCTCGGTCCACCTCCGTGTTGGTGACCGTGTTAGCGGACCGGTGGGTAACATGCCGCGATCGAGGGTTTCCGAAACCGGTTCTCAGCGCCCAGGCCGCCCGGCTCCATCTCCCGCGCGAACCCGAGCCGTCCCGCGAGCAGGTGGCCACCGCGCTCGGTCGGATGGTGGGGATCGGGCGGCTGGGCCACCGGTGCCTCCTGGCATTGGTGAGAAATGTGCGGGTTCGCCGTACTTCGCCTCTTTCTGGCGCGATCCTCAAGGCGAGGCGAGCGGGTAGGTCGGTTCGGTTCATGATCGGCTCCGTCTCGCGCCGTTCTTCGGTTGCGCGTGCCAGTGTTTTCCGCGCGGATTCCGGCCGGATGCGGCTGCGGGATTGGGTTGTCGGGGGCTAATGGCCGAGTGGGGATGCTGGGACTGTCTGCGTATGAAGATGTCTCGCTTGTTGGTGGCGGCATTGGCCGCAGGAGGTCTGTTCCAGGCCCCGGCTCGGGCCGCCGAGGTGGTGTCGGCGGACTACCTGTGCGATAGCGGCGGGTCGGTCGAGGTGCCGGGGCAGGGGCCCGTCCCACTCGCGTTCAAGGCGAAGCTGTCAACGAACGTTCCGCAAGGGGTCGAGGCGAGCGATGACCTCACCGCATACCAGGCGTCGTTCCAGATCGAATCACCGCAGATACCGGGACTCGTACTGGAGCGCGGCACCGCCGATCTCGGGTACGGGACCACACCCGACGGCCAGACGCAGATCCCGCACAGGATCGCCTTGACCTCGGACGGCGTCGTACGGCCGCCGGGCGCCACCGGACTCACCCTCTCCGGCGGGCTCCAGGCCGACGACCTGCGCACCTACCAGCGTGCCCGGCTCTCCGCCTCGCTCATCGGCCTGTACCTGACGGTCCACACCGACACCGTGTCGTCGGCAACGCTGCAACTGCCCTGTAAGCCCGTCGGCGCGGCGGGAGTCTACTTCGCCGATTTCTCCGTCCTCAGACTGTGCCCTGCCAGCGCCCCGGCCGACGGTAACGTCCCGTTCACCGGCACCATCGGCTCCTCCACACAACCATCCCAGCCGGACATTCCGATCAGCGGCACCTGGCCGTTCGGCGCCCAGGAGTGCGGCGAGACCCAGAGCACCGCCCCGCCGATCTTCGGCACGTCCACCGTCGACCTCAAGCTCTTCGGCTTCGTCCCGCTGACCGCCGAACTGACCTTCACCGCATCGAACACCAGCACATGGACCCGGCTCGGCCAGTTCGCCGCCACCACCTCGCTGAGCACCAAGGTCTCCGCCGTCACCTTCCTCGGCATCCCCATCGCCGGCGGCGACACCTGCGCCAGCGCCCCCAGCGCCACCACACTCACCGGCTCGCTGAACGGCCAGGTCAAGGGCACTTACCAACGCCGACCCCTCACCAACTGCGGCCCCCTCACCTCCCTCATCGACCCGATGCTCGCCACCAACCCAGCCGTGGTCCTCACCTTCAAACCCACCACCTGACAACACGCTAGGACCACACCACCCGGACCAAGGTGCCCGAACCCGCCGGCGACAGCTCCCTCTGGCTCGCCGGTTGGTCGAGGCGGCGCTCAGCGCGGACGGTGCCGCCGGCGACATCCCCGAACTGGCCGGACGGCTCGTGCGAAATTGGTCCTCCAGGCACCGCTGCGCTGCCGCCTGGAGCATTCCGCTGACACCTTGCGGAACGAGCGACCCCTCGCCCGTGCTCCCGCGCCAACACAGATAGACGTTAGTGTTTCCTGGTCGGGTGGTCCGGGGGAGGTGTCGTGGAGTTGAAGCCGGTGGCGTTGTACCGGGAGATGTACGGGGGTGAGCGGGAGGAGGATCTGCCGTCGATCCGCAACGCGAGCGGGACGGTCGTGGAACCGGATCGGCAGCGGATTTCGGACTATATGCGCGGGACGTCGGCCGGGTTCAGCGTGATGGAGTCGGTGCCGGTCTACCTGGCGGTCCGTCCGCTGGTGCTGCCCGCCAACTTCGTCGAAGACGTCCGGGATCGCGGCTACGTTCCCTCCAGTCGCGAGTGGACCGCTGAACTCGGTGCTGCGGTGCGGCGGTGGCGGTGAATCCGTGGGCCGCCATGGTCAGCGATCTCGGCGCTCCGGATCCGGGGCGTCGCGCGGATGCCGCGTGTCGGCTTCGCGGAGCGGCCGCGCAGGCCGCTGAGGTGCTTGCGCCGCTGTTGGAGGCGTTCGATCGGGAGTCCGATCCCGCCGTGGCCGACCTGCTCGGCCAGACGCTCAGGGAGCTCGCCCCGCACGACCCCTCGCGTCATCTGGACGTGCTGCTCTGGACGCGGGGCAGCCACGTGCGCCAAGCGGCCGTAGCTGACCACGCCCTGGACGGCGACCGGGAAGGCCGCCTGGCCCTGGCCCGCTCGCTGCTGGACGACCGGGAAGCCGAGCAGCGGCTGGCGGGTCTGCTGGTCGCTGCTCGGGTGATGTCCCGGTGGCGGTCGGCCGTGGCCGCTCTGCTGCCCACCGTCGCCGGGTTCATCGACGACCCCTCACCCGACCACCGGGTCCTGGCGTTGCGGATCCTCGACATGTGCGGGGCCGCCGCCCGCCCCTGGGCCGGCCAGGCCGCCGCCCACCTCACCCCGGACAGCGAACCCGACCGCCTCGCCCGCCACTACGCCCTCATGGCACTGAGCCGGACGGGCGACGAACGCGCCCTCCCGCACCTGGCGGCCCTGCTCACCAACGGCCACGACGGATTCACCGTCGATCTCCCCAACGGCGAGCGGGGCCGGGAGGCCAACGAACCCAACCTCGCCGAAGCCCTCGCCCCCTTCGCGTCACACACCGGCGTCCTGCTGGAACCGCTGCTGGCCCGCATCAGAGCGACCCCACCAGCCGACCGCGACGCCTACTACAAGATCATCAACCGGTGGCAGGACGACGGCGCCGACCCCGTCCGGCTCGCCCGCGCGCTGATCAAGGTCACCCAGCGGCCGACCGAGGTGCTCAAGCCGATCTCCCAGCTCGCCGAGCAGCGCAGGCGCAGAGGCCAGGACGACATCGAACTCCTCCTGCTGGCAGCAGAAATGCCCAAGCCCTCCGTCCGTCCCAGCTACGCGCACGGGTGGGCTCTGTCCGCAGCGGCGGCAGCGCGCGTCAGCAGCGGAAACCACAACGATGCCCTGCGCCTTCTGCGCGCCCTCTGGGACTCCGGCGCCGACATCTACCTCAACATGACCACTCCCGTCCTGGCCGACCTGCTTCCGCTCTGCCCACCCCCGGCACTACTCGCGGCGCTGAAGCTCCTCGGCGACATCGCCGCCGTCGCTCCCGAGGCCGTCGCGCCGGCCTACCCCTTCCTGCGCGCTGTGACCGCGACCGACGAACGACCGCGCGGCCCCTGGTCAACAACCCCGCCGCGGACCCCTCAGTGGCGCGCGATCCTTGACGACGACGCTCTGAACACGGCCATCCGCACGATCCCGCAGCCTTTGACACGGACCGAAGAGGAACGGTTCCGTCGCTTCTGCCAGATGCGGAGACTCAAGCCCTGCTTCGAATGCCAGAACATCCCCGACATGGTGATGGACTTCTGGAAGCCGGACAAGGCACGGCGATCCCTCCGCCGGACACTGCACACCACGATGAACCCCTCGTTCATCTACCGTGAGAGCTGCTGCCACGACCCGCTGCCGGCGATCCTCGTGCTGCCCTTCCTCGTCGAAGCCGCGCTTGACCCGACCGCACCCGACCGCCCGTTCACCCTGCAAACGATCGGGGAGCTGGCCGTCCAGATCAACAGCAGATGCACCGACGCGGCCTGGGATGACACCTTCACCAACGCCGTGAGAGACCTGCTCCCCCTGCTCGAGGACGCCGATCACGCCCACCACGTGGCCGCGATCCTGTCCCACGCCAGTCGCACGGCCCGCGGGAACCTGTCAGATGTCCTCCTCGAGCTCCTCCTGGCTCGGTTTCCCACCTATCGCCACGTCTCGGACGCAGAGATGGTTCTGACCATCGGGCGACTCGCCGAATACTCCGGCTGGCGCGACAACGCCGTGACCTGGCTCCGGCACCTCCTGGACGGAACACCAGACCCCGAACCGGACATCTCACTGAGCACCGAAGCCTGGCTCGCATGGGACGAACGACACCTCGACACAGAACATCTCATCCAGGACCTCGACGATCTTCCCCATGACGTCACCCTCACCCCGTCCGAACTGGCTGCCCTCCGGCAAGCGCTACCCGAACTCGACGACCCACACTGACCGGCACCCCGTGGCCGTGCTGCGGCGGCTCAGGCATGGCTCACTCCGCGAGCCACCCGTGCGGTCCGCCGAGGAGCGTGGTCTTCCCGCGGCTATGGGGTGAGGGAGCCGAACAGGTCCCAGATGTAGCAGCGGTGCCTGAGGTAGAGGGCGCCGAAACCGAGGGTTCTGGTGTCGGTGGGGTGGAGGACGCGGACCTGCTGGAAGAGCGGGTGGTAGGCGGGCCAGGCGGGGGCGCCGGTGGTGGCGAAGGCGGACCAGTGGCCGATCATCCGGTCGGCCAGGTCACGTTGGGCGGGGTTCAGCCGGGGAGAGTCGGGGGTGAACAGGTGTTCCAGTTCGGCTGAGTGGACGGGGCCGGGGGCCAGGCCGGGCAGGACGGGTGGGGCCTGCGGGTCGTCGAAGAGGTAGGCGTAGGTGGGGGTGACCGCGCTGATGGCTTGCAGGTTGTGGTGGGTTCGGCAGCCGACCGTGTCGCTGATCACGGCGCTCATGGCCTTCAGCGGGGAGCCGTACCGGGAGGACGGGTAGAGGGCGAGCATCACCTGGGCGGCGTCGGGGCCCGCCCATTCGGTGACCAGGGTCCGGTAGTCGGCCTCGGTGGGACGGTGCCGTCGTAGACCTTCCAGGCGAACGCGGCGAACAGGTAGCCCTCGTCGGCGTTGTAGCCGGTCAGCACGGGAACTTTGGGGACCCTGCCCGACTTCATCATCGCGACGGGCGGAGCGGGCAGCACGACGCCGTCCACGATCGGGGAGAAGACGAACTCCGGTTCCGGGCCCGCGACGAAGGCCGCGGCCGCGACCAGGTCGGCGATCGGTTTGGTGCGCAGGCAGGTGAGCTGATCCGGCCCGGAGGGGCAGCCGACCTTCGTCGCGAGGCCCTCGCCGGTCTGTTCCGCCTTCGCCCGCGGGACGCCGAACGACTGTTCCCGTCCGCAGACCTCGTTGCTCTGCAGGATCACCCGGTGGAACAGGCCCGCGGACGCTGGGGAGCCCACATGCACGCAGGCGGCGATGCCGCCGCCCGATTCGCCCATCAGCGTGACCCGGGTCCGGTCGCCGCCGAAGGCGGACACGTTCCGCTGGACCCAGCGCAGCGCGGCCTGCTGGTCCTGGATCTCGTAGTTCAGTGCCGGGTTCTCCGCGCGGAGTGCCGGGAGCGCCAGGAGTCCGGGCACGCCGAGCCGGTGGTTCAGGGTGACGACCACCGCGCCGGCCCGCTCGGCGAAGGTGCCCGCGTCGGTGGATCCGTCGAGGAACAGGTTGGCGCCGCCGTGCAGCCAGACGATGACCGGCAGCCGTCCTGCGGTCTTGGGGGCGAACACGTTCAGGAACAGGCAGTCCTCGGTGAGGGCGAGCTCGTTGAACGGGGAGGCGGGCTGTGCGCAGGACGCGCCGAACCTCGTCGCGTCCCGCACGCCGTCCCAGGCGGCGGGGGGCTGCGGCGGTCTCCACCGCAGTTCGCCGACCGGGGCCTTGGCGTAGGGGATGCCGAGGTAGGAGCGGTGCCCGGCGGCGGTGACGCCGCGGACGTCACCGGTCTCGACGGAGACGACGTCGGGCGCCGCCGCGCCGCTGACGCCCGCCACCACCAGCACCGCACAGATCATCGCGATCGCCATCCGGCGGATCAAAGCCATCATGTCTTCCTTCCGCTGCGGGCCGTCGGCCCGGAAGAAGAAGGATCAGGGTGGCCGCTGTTCAGTCTCCAGGCCGATCACTGCCCATTCCGGGTGGCAGTGAACTCCCGGTCCCACAGGAGTTCCACCACCCGTTCCAGTCCCTTGGCGAGGTGCCTGCGGTAGGTGCTGAACGGCAGGCCGAGTGCTTCGGCCGCCAGCTCCTGGGTGCGGGCCGGGTGCAGGAACGTCCGGTCCAGGACACGACCCGCACGTTCCGCGCGGGGGTCGTCCGCCAGGTCGAGGACGGCCTGCCGGAGGAGCTCGCGGAGCGCCGCCGGATCGGCGTTCTTGACGATCCGGCAGCGCAGCAGCGGGCTGGCCGCGAGCCGGTCGGGCGCGCACAGGTCGCGCAGCACCAGCCGGACGGCGTCGGCGGCGTCCAGTCGGGACAGCACCGGGGCCGAGGGTTCCTCCGTCGGATCGGCCAGGCCCAGTTCCCGTTCGCCCAGCATGTCCAGCCAGCTCTGCGGCGTGCGTCCCCGCCAGTCCCGGACGAACGCGGCGTGGCCGAGCGCGCCGACCCGGCCGTCGGCTTCGGGCAGCCGCTGGTAGCCGATGTGGGCCAGCAGCGGGGTGATCTCCTGGCCGTCGCCGGTGAAGGCGCAGATGAAGTCGAACGCCAGGTTGGGGCTGGCGAGCACACGCTGGACTTGCCGGGCCATCGCCGCGTTGCGGGTGGCGGAAGGGCCCTGGTAGCGGTCGCGGTCCATGAAGAACCGGCCCATGATCACTTCTTCGGCGGGGCGGAGCGGGCCGTGGGCCCGTACGTACCGCCAGGCGGCGGCGACCACAGGATCTACGGCCATATCCGCTTCGTCCAGTTCGTGGAGGCGCAGCAGGAGCGCGTACCCGAGACCGTCGTCGGACGGGTCGCGGAACATGCCCGCGACCGCGCCCGGATGTCTCAGCCAGTGGGCCGCGAGGGAGGCTGAGGCGGGACCCTCGTGCCGTTCGGTCATCGCGACGATCGCGTCGTGGTCGCCTGCCCGGACCACGTCCGGGTAGGCGGCGCCGAGCCTCGTCCAGTCCCAGTAGCCGCGAGCGGACGGGTTGGCGCGGACCAGGAAACCCGCGTCGATGACCCACTGGTGCTGTTCCAGCTCGCGGGTCGCTTGGATCCGGGCGATCAGGTGGTCCCGGATCCGGTGGTGCAGGACCGCGAACGCCTCCGGATCGCGCCAGCGCAGATCGGCGCAGACCACTTCGCGGACGAGGTCGTGCGGGAACAGCCCCATCGGCCCCTGCTCGACGAACGGGAGCCCGCGCAGCCAGCCGAACAGGTCCTCGACGTCCTCGGCCAGCGCGGCCCGCAGCAGCGGCTCGGTGGTGAACCGGGCGTGCGCGCAAGCCTGGAGCGCCCGCCGGTGCCGCGCGCTGGGCGCGTCCGCGACGAAGCACTCGACCAGGCGTCCGACCACGTCCGGTGTGTCGGCCAGATCGAGCCCGGCGGACGGGTTCCGGCGCAGTGCCTCCGTGAGCAGTACCAGGGCGAGTGGGTGGCCGTGTGTCACCTGGGCGAGCCGTTCGTGGACGGTCTCGGGTAGCCCTTCGGTCCGTGCGTACGCCCGGACCTCGCGGGTGGACAGATCGCTCAGTGTGACGATTTCGAGTAGGTCGCGCCAGGCGGGGTCGGCGTACCAGCCGGGGCCTGGTGGCTCGCGTCCGGCGATGACGACGATGGTGTCGGAGGGGAGTCCGGGGATGAGTGTTTCCCGTATCCAGCCGTCCAGTGGCCGGATCGATTCGTAGGTGTCGATTAGCAGCACCGCCCGTCCCCGTTCCGGTGGTTTCACGGCGGCGTGGAACAGGTCCGGGATCGGGTCGACGTTCCGCCCGTCCACCCGGACGGGTACCGCCCCGGCCTCGGCCGCGACCCGCGCCAGCTCGCCGAGCAGCGCGGTCTTCCCCACTCCGCCCGCTCCGTGCACGAACAGCACCACGAACCGCGGCTCGGCCCCCGAAAGCGCCCGCCGGAACAGCCCGATCTCCTCGCCCCGCCCGACGAACCTCCGCCGCCGCGCCCCCGCCAACCGCCCGCCAACGGTGCCCTCGGCCATCCCCAGCCCTCTTCCCGATCATCCACCCGCGACCCCGGCTGCGGGACGGAGCCGCATTGTGCCGCGCGAGCCCGGCCGACGACGATCGCCCCCGGCCACATGCCCTGACCGGCACCGGACAGACGTTCTCACTTCGCGCGCCACCCAGCCGGACGCGACCGCACCCGTCCACCGCTCGGCCTCGAGAAGGAGGTCGGCGGCTCGGGTGCGGCCGTTGATAGTGGGCCGGCCTAGGCGCGGGATCCGCGGGTGGGGTTCGCGTCAGCGCGTGTCGTCGAAGATCTCGTGCACCAGCGTGCAGAGCGCCTCGTCCCGATCGTCGGGGTTCGGGCGGGCCTTGGCCAGGTCGACGGCATCACGCAGAGTCTTCTTCGCTGCTGTCGCGTCGAGGCCGACGAGCACCCACGCGAGCATCGCCAGGGCTCTGAGGCGATGCCAGTCGGTGATGGAGCGGGCGATGCGCTCGGCTTCGGCCAGCAGCGCCCGGGCCGCCGTGGGGTCGGGCTCCGCCAACGCCTCCGAGATCGTCGTTCTGACGATCTCGACCAGTGCCTCACTCCGCAGAAAAGGGGGCATGAGGTCGCGTGCGAGGTGCTCGGCGGCGGACCGGTCTCCCAGCGTACCGTCGGCTGCAGGGAGAAGCCTGCCCAGAGCCCTGACCTGGACCGATGGGTCGGTGATGGAGCTGGCGAGGTGATCGGACGCCTCCGGGTCGATCGCCGCGAGCAGCCGGACGAGCGTGCCCAGCGTGATGACGCGCTGATCTTCGTCCGAGATGGAGCCGACGATCTCCTCGGCCGCCGAGGGGTCGACCCGGACGACCACCTCCGCGACGAACCTCAAGGACTCGTCTCGCGGCGAGGGCGCGGTCGACGCTCGGCTCCACCCTTCGGCAGCGAACAGCAGGGTTCTGGCCGCCTCGGGGTCGATGGTGGTCAGGGGCTCGGCGACTACGCAGAGCACGAGTCCTCGCAGGTTCAGCGGGACGGATCTGGCGGCCAGTTCGGCGTCGTGCAGAATCGCGCGTGCCGCCGCCGGGTCGGAGCCGGCCGCCATGACCGCGGCGGCGACCGCTCCCAGCGCCCTAGCCTGATGTGGGGGGTCGGTGACGGAGCGGGCGTCCTTCTCGGCGTCCCGGAGCGTGGCCTGTGCCGCGGCCGGGTCGGTTCCGGACAGGGCCACGGCGACCGCCGCCAGCGCCCGAGCACGGTGCGAGGGATCGGTGACGGAGCGGGCGAGGAGCCGGACCTTGGCCACGAGTTCTCTCGTGCGGCGGACGAGAGGGCCGTCGGACGCCGCAGGACGTCCCGGTTCGTCTCCCACAGCGACGTCCGCCAGGACCGAAGCAAGGCCCGAGCCGGCCGCCGCGATACTCCTCAGCGCGTCGGACCTGTATTTGGAACTGGTGATGGAGTGGGCGATCTGCTCGATATCGACCAGGAAACTCGCCTGCTCCACGGCCAGGCCGGGAAACGCCCACCCTGCCGATCCGGTCTCCCCCGGAGGAAGGGTTCGCAGGTAGTGCCCCAGATGAGAGAACTCGTAATACCGGCGCAGTTCGCCGTTCTCTGACCATTCTTGCCAGACTCCCGCGGGCTCGCCGTTGAAGAAGGTGCCGATGCTGCACAGGGCGCCGCTCCGGTACCAGCGGCGAGTGGGTCCGTTGGGGATGCCGTCGACGTAGGTGAAGACGCGTGCGATCGATCCTGGATCTCTGCCGTGGCGCAGGACGACCTGGCCCGAGTAGGGGCGGTCGTCCACCAGATATCTGGGCATCCTTTCCTTGGGCATTCCGAGAATGACGGGACTGCTGTGTTCCAAGCGGCCGTCGGTGTCGAAGTCGATCGCGTCGGCGGCAACGCCCATGGCCGTCAGGTCGTTTTCGTGCTCGATGAGGGTTCCCGTCTCGTCCCAGCGCTTGTGGGAGCTGAGGAGGCCGTCGAAGGTGTATTCGTCCTCGACGGCGAGGCTTCCGTCGGGGAACCATTCCCGCCAGGTGTCCATGTGGCGGTTGCGGTGGAACGAACCCGAATAGCGCTGTACGTCATCGGGATACCAGCCCTGCCAAATGCCGGAACGGTCGCCGTCCCGGTAGGAGTGCATCGCTGAGAGGTCGCCGGAGTCGGCGTATTCCTGGACGACGCCGGTCAGCGGCTCGCCTCGGTAGGTCGCCCTTCCCTGGTCGTCGATGACCAGTTCGGGGTCGTTGCTTGCGACACGTTCAAACATCGTTGGCCACCTCGGCTCGATTCTCGGTTCTCGTCAGCGGGGTTAGCAGTTGGTGGTGGCGGGTCTGCCCTGGAAGCGGTCGTTGAGGAAGTTGCTGGCGTCGGGGTAGGACTGGATGGCGCCGAAGATGTGCTCGGAGAGGTAGTAGGTCTTCCAGGTGAGGGTGGTGCCGAGCTTGCACCAGTCCTTGTGGACGGCGTCGCCCTGGCCGTAGGGGAGGGTCTCGTCGAAGAAGGCGTGGCCCTGGAAGACCGGGACGGACGGTTTGACGGCGCCGAGCTTGTTCTCGGCGAACCGGGCGAGCCAGACGGGGTCGTTCATGGGGCTGCGGGTGGTGAAGTCGCTGAAGTGGCGGAAGGAGGTGTCGAGCGCGGCGGGGCCGAGGTCCGGGCTGACGAAGCAGAGGTCGGCGTGGCGTTCCTTCAACCTGCGGCCGTTGTCGTTGAGGTAGGAGTCGAGGTTGAACTCTGGGTAGGCGGCGTTGAAGCCGAGCGCGGCCATGAAGACCGAACCCACGAGCGGGCCGCCCTCCAGGAAGGTCCCGATGGCGACCATGTCGGAGCCGATGCCGCTGGCCGACACGCCCTTCAGGTTGAGGTCGGGAGCGTAGGTCGCCGCGAGCTGCGCAGCCCAGCCGGCCGACGTGCCGCCCTGGGAGTAGCCCAGGATCCCGACAGGGGTCGCGGTGTTCAGTCCGGTGCCGGGCAGGCGCTGCGCCGCGCGTGCGACGTCCAGCACGGCGCGCCCCTGGGACTGGCCGACCATGTAGGTGTGGACGCCGGGCGTGCCCAGCCCTTCCATGTCGGTGACGGCGACGGCCCAGCCCTTGTTGAGCAGGACGCTGACGCCCAGGGCCAGCGCCGACAGACCACGAAGCATGGGCACTCCTCAGAATCAATGGTGCGTTTCGGGCTACGGCTGTCCGCCTACAGGGCGCCGGTCCTGGCCGTCACTTCGTCAGGGCGCGGAAGAAGGCGCCGGCCATCTGGCGGTAGCCCTCGGTCTTGAGGTGCGCGTCGTCGCGGTCGCACTGGGTGCTCCAGGCGCATATCCGGGCGACGGCGAGCGGGAGGCTGCCGTACGGCTCGACGGTCACCTTGGTCGAGAAGTCATGGGAACCGAACGCCGCCGCGACCTCGGCGACGCGGAAACCGTTCGCGAAGGCCGCGGTCCGCTGGGTCAGGTTGTAGAGGTCGAGCATCGGCACCGAGGCCACCGCCTTGAGCTTCTCGCCCTTCGTCCAGGCCGCCAGCCCGGGGTTGAACAGCGTCATCGACGCGTAGACCGGTGTGCTCCCGCCGGCCTCCCGCAGCTTCGCCTGGATCTTCGACGCGTCGGCGCCCACCGTCACGACCGCTCCCGCCCCGCAGGCGAGGTCGAGGCTCAGCGCGCAGGCGGCGTTGTTGGCCCCGATGCCCAGCGTCACGTACTTCACCCGGCCGGGATGGCTCCGTAGGAAGGCCAGCGCGGCGTTGAGCTGGGACCCTTCGGGGTAGGCGCACTTCCCTCCGTTGATCATCGTCGTGGTGGTCTCCCCGCCGCACCCCAGCTTCACCAACTTCAGCCCGGGCTCCTTGGCGCGGAGCGCCGCGAGCAGGAACTCCCCGTGCCCCTCGTCGGTGGCCCGGGGCAGCTCGGCGTCCGGGAAGAGCTGGGTGCCCACCGAGAGGGAATCTCCCAGCGTCAGCAGGTAGGTGGGGGAAGTCGCGGCCTGAGCGGGTGTGGCGACACCGCTGAGGACGACCAGACCAAGAGCGAGCGACGACAGATCGCGAGCACGCGGCACGAGACACTCCCTGAAGAGAAATCAATAGTCCATTCCGGACTATTGGCACGGTAGGGATCGCCGTATCCACCGTCAAGAGCCGAGACGCACGATCTGAGGACACCGCCCCAGCGGCGCGTCAGGAGTCAGATCGGCCGCTCCTGGTCCAGGGCTTCCCGCCAGAGGTCGGTCATCATCCGCTCGTACCTGATCCCGAACTCCAGCGCATGGCGCTGGCCCGGAGTCAGCAGATCGCCGATCCGGCGGGACAGCTCCTCGTACTCCGCGAGGGTCCTGCTGTGCACCTCCACCTGGGCGGGAGCGTGCTCGGCCGGGTCGCCGCCCAGCCACATCTTCAGGATGCCCTGCTCCCGGGCCTCCACCGGAATCGCCACCGTGTCGTCCAGCCATCGCCGGAGCGCGGCCCGGCCCGCTTCGGTCAGCCGCATCACCCGCCGCTGCCGTCCGCTGCCCGTCCGCTCCTGTTCCAGCAGGCCCGCTTCGACCAGCCGGTCGCACACCGCGTACACCTGCGCGTGCGGTACCTGCCAGAACGGCGCGACCGTACGAGCCGCCTCCCTCTTCACGTCATAGGGACTGGCCGACCCCAGCAGGTTGACGACACCGAGCACCAGGAACGCCGACGGAGTGAGATTCACCCACCAGAAAATACGCCACCGCCCCGCGAGGGTGGCGCTCCTGCCGTCCGGCCTGCCGAAGACCCGGGAGGGCTCGGGATCGAGCCCTCCCGGGGTCGGGTTCTGGCCGGGCGGGTCAGCTGCGCTTGAGATAGCCGATCATGAGGCCCATGGCGTGGGTGGTGCCGGTGGAGTGGTAAGTAGCGCGGATTCGGTATTTGTCCCAGAAGTTCCAGCGGTCGTTGGGGCGACAGAGGTTGAAGTCGGAGACCGATCCCATGTAGGCGGCCAGGGTGGTGCCGGGATGGCCGTCGGTGGTGACGGTGTTGGGTGAGGTGGGGCTGGTGACCGTGCCGAGGCCAGGCCCCGTGGGCCGGTAGGGGGAGTTCGCGGCGTAGCCGGCCGTCGAGACGCAGGAGACACGCTTCTGGGTGAGGTTCTCGAGGCTGACGGCGATGGACTGGTCGTGGGCGTGCCCCGCGATGCCGACGAGCGTCCCGCTGACGGGCAGGTGGCCGGTCCAGTCGAGCTCGGAGTAGCCGGCGGGGACGGGACGTTCGGAGTCGTTGCACTGGTCGACGTCGAACCAGAGCGGGTCGACCGGGGTGGCCTTCTTGGTCCAGGTGAAGGTGAACTTGAACTCCACGTCCAGGGGGTGGGCGTGGAAGTTCATCAGGTGGAAGATCAGGCCGAGTTTGTCGCCCTTCTTCAGGTGGTAGCCGTAGGGAGTGGGGCCTTCTCCCATCTGGATGGAGGTGCGTTCGTTGCCGGCGGCGAAGATCCGCTGGTTGCCGCCCTGCACGAAGCCCAGGTTGTGGATGAGGCCGGTGCCGTTGAACAGGCCGGGGATGTCCAGGTAGGGCGCGCAGGTGATGTCGGGGCGGCTGAGGTTCATGAGGACGAGGTGGTGGAGCATCCCGCCGGTGTCCATGTTGACGCTGGTGTCGGTGCCCTTCTTCACCAGGTCGGGGAGGATGCCGGTGATGTAGCAGTCCTCGCACGGCTTCTGGATCTGCATCTGCACGCAGTCGCCGAGCCCGGTGTAGGTCAGGAGCGGGCTGCACTGGCCGTCGACGGCGATCCGGTTGACGATCTCGCCGGCCGCGCCGTTGTGGCCGCCGTGGCCGGGTTCCCCGCCCTCATGGTCGTGATCGTCGTCATGGTCGGCGGGGGCCGCCGGGATCGTGACGGGGCCCCATCGGACGGTGCTGGTGCTCAGCCCGGCCGGAGGGTTCCAGGGCTCCGGCTCGTAGACGCCCGCGGCCGCGGCGCCCGGCAGCAGGACCGCCAGGATCAGCAGGAGCGCGGCGATCAGGGTGCGATGTCGCATCATTGTCCTTTCGCAGGAACAGAAACAGGGAATCGAACAGAAGGAAGACCAGGAGGCTGACGCCGAGGGCGGGGAGCGCCCAGCCGAGGAGCAGCGCGCCGACGGCGGCGCACGTGCGCGGCAGGGCCGGGAGGCGACGCCATGCCCCTCGCGCGGGAGGTTTGCCGAACGGTGCCCGCCGGTCGGCGCGGGTCGGTCGCCGCTGCCACCAGCTCCGGTAGCCATAACCGATCAGCGCGAGCGTTCCGACGGCCAGGAACGCCAGCACGACCTGCCCCGCCGGGCCGAACAACCGGCCGCGGTGGGCGTAGGAGCCCAGCGTGCTCCACCGGACCAGCACGGATTCCGTCGCCCAGTCCGCCCGCGCGACGATCCGTCCGTCCCGGGGATCGACGGCGACCCGATCGAGGCGGACGGGCCAACGCCGGTCGTTCTGCGCGACCACCCACGCCTCGCCGGGCCGCGCCGTGACCTCGATCGGACCGGACAGCCCCGCGTGGCGCGCC
>NZ_BAAGZI010000038.1:0-27912 GCF_054778695.1 Actinocorallia lasiicapitis | reverse complement strand
CGCGGCGTCGTGCGGTGCCCGTGACGGGCCCGCGGGGGAGCGCCGTGGCCGCGAAGAGCGCGAACGGCGCCTTGATCGCGGTCGCGAGGCCGAGGAACAGGCCCGCCGCCAGCGGCCGGCTCCGCAGCAGGACCAGGAAGGCGAGGGCGAGCGCGGTGGCGAGCCCGTCGAGGTGGCCGCCCGCGCAGACCGACCAGAGCAGCAGCGGGTTCGCGGTCCAGAGCAGCTGGGCGCGGAGCGGGGTGGTCAGCCGGGTCAGCAGCGCCCCGGCGGCCAGGAACGCGAGAGTGTTGGCGACCTTGAGCCAGAGAACGATGGCGGTGACGGAAGCTCCGCCGAGGACGGCCGCCAGCCCCTGGACGGCCGTCGCGACGGGCCCGTAGACCGACGGCGTGGTCTGCCACGCGTCGGAGGAGAACGCGGCGACGGGATCGCCGAGCGCCCGCAGGTCCGCCGGGGTCCACTCATGCGGATTGTGGCCGAGGACCGCGATCCGCCCGTAGGTCGCGTAGTCCATCAGATCGGTGGAACCCATCGGCGGCAGGAGGGTGAGCACGATCGCGGCGGACGTCCCGAACCAGAACAGGATCTTCGAGAGCGGCGGCCCCGCCGGTTCGGGGCCTGGCTCCGCGGCCCGCCGCAGCCCGAGCAGGGTTCCGGCCAGCCCGGCCAGCAGCGCCGTCCAGAGCAGGACGATCACCAGCAGGTCGTCGGGCCGGCCGGAGGGGACGGGCCAGTCGCCCGCGGGCACGGCCGCGGACGGGCCGAGCAGCCCCACCCCGGTCATCAGGGCGACGCTCAGCAGCAGAAGGGGAACCACTTGCCGACCGTAATCAGGGGAAATGGACCCTCGGTGTCCGCTTCGCCACCCCGGCGTTACCGACGGGGGACGGGCTCAGGCCAGCCAGTCGAGGACGGCGGCGTTGACCTGGCCGGGCCGGTCGGTCTGCAGGAAGTGGCCCGCGTCCCCGATCAGTTCGGTGCGCGAGCCGGGCGGCAACTGGGCGAGGAGGCTCCCGTCGGCCAGCCCGGTGGTCTCGGGCCCGATGCAGCCGTCCCGCCCGCCGTGCAGGTAGAGGGTGGGGACGGTGCCGACCTTGGTCAGTGCGAGCTGCGCCCTGGCGTAGGCGCGCTGGTGGAGGGCGGGGTCGAACATGGCGCGGTAGTAGCCGAGCGCCGCGGCGGTGTTGGCGGGGTCGGCGAGGATCGCGTCGAACACCGGGCGGAGGTCCTCGCTGTGGCCCGGCGACCAGTCGGCCCACAGGGCGGTCAGGAACTCCTCGTTGACGGACAGTTCGGCCAGCGGGGTCTGGAACAGGAAGATGTAGAACGAGCGCTTGAGCTGGTCGTAGCGGAAGAACGAGGCGAGCAGCGCGCTGATCGGCGGCAGGGCCAGCGTGACCGCTCTGCGCCAGCGGTCGGGGGCGGCGTTGGTGGCGCCGTAGGTGGCGGCGGCGCCCCAGTCATGGCCGATGATCACCGCGTCGGGGCCGCCGTCCAGGGCCTCGTGCAGGGCGTTGGCGTCGGCGGCCAGCGCGCCGGTCTGGTAGGCGCCGTCGGCGGGCACGGAGGTCGGGGCGTAGCCTCGCAGATAGGGCGCGACCACGCGGTATCCGGCGTCGGCCAGCGCGGGCAGGAGGTGTCGCCACGAGTGCGGGGTGTCGGGGAATCCGTGCAGGAGCAGGGCCAGCGGCCCGGTCGCCGGACCTGCCGACAGGTAGGCGAAGTCGATCCCGGCCGCCTTGATCGTCTTGAGCTCTCCCATGCCGCCCGACGGTACTCCGGGCCAGGCGAAAAGGACAGAATCGCATTCGGTATGCGATCCGGGGTCGCGCGGGGGCAGGATCTTCGGATATCGTCGTGCTCAGCCAATCTCACACGTGAATCCGTACTCAGGTTTGAGAACGGCCACGGATTAAGTCGGCGAAGACCTTTCAAGGAAGAATGTGATGACCGACCTCCAGGCAGCAGCCCGAGACAACCTCTGGATGCACTTCACCCGCCACTCGACCTACGAGAACGGCGGCGAGGTGCCGGTGATCGTCCGCGGTGACGGCGCCTACATCTACGACGACAAGGGCAAGCAGTACCTCGACGGCCTCGCCGGCCTGTTCGTGGTGCAGGCCGGCCACGGCCGCCAGGAGCTCGCGGAGGCCGCCGCCAAGCAGGCCGCCGAGCTGGCGTTCTTCCCGCTGTGGTCCTACGCCCACCCCAAGTCGATCGAGCTCGCGGAGCGGCTGGCTAACGAGGCCCCCGGCGACCTCAACCGCGTCTTCTTCACCACCGGCGGCGGCGAGGCCGTCGAGTCGGCGTGGAAGCTCGCCAAGCAGTACTTCAAGCTGGTCGGCAAGCCGACCAAGCACAAGGTCGTCGGCCGGCAGGTCGCCTACCACGGCACCCCGCACGGCGCCCTGTCGATCACCGGTATCCCGGCGTTCAAGGCCCCCTACGAGCCGCTGGTGCCGTCCACCTTCCGGGTGCCGAACACCAACTTCTACCGCGCCGAGTACCACGCGGACGACGAGTACCTGTTCGGCCAGTGGGCCGCGAACCGGATCGAGGAGGCCATCGTCTTCGAAGGCCCCGACACCGTCGCCGCGGTCTTCCTCGAGCCCGTCCAGAACGCCGGCGGCTGCTTCCCGCCCCCGCCCGGCTACTTCCAGCGGGTCCGCGAGATCTGCGACAAGTACGACGTGCTGATGGTCTCCGACGAGGTCATCTGCGCCTACGGCCGGCTCGGCACCATGTTCGGCGCGCAGAAGTTCGACTACGTGCCCGACATCATCACCTCGGCCAAGGGCCTCACCTCGGGCTACTCGCCGCTCGGCGCGATGCTCGTCCACGACCGGCTGTTCGAGCCGTTCAAGCACGGCGACACGATGTTCGCCCACGGCTACACCTTCGGCGGGCACCCCGTGTCGGCGGCCGTCGCGCTGGCCAACCTCGACCTGTTCGAGCGCGAGGACCTCCTCGGCCACGTGCGGCGCAACGAGGGCCCGTTCCGCGCCACCCTCGAGAAGCTGCTCGACCTGCCGATCGTCGGCGACGTCCGCGGCGACGGCTTCTTCTACGGCATCGAGCTCGTCAAGGACAAGGTCACCAAGGAGACCTTCAACGACGACGAGTCCGAGCGGCTGCTGCGCGGCTTCCTGTCCAAGGCGCTGTTCGACGCGGGCCTGTACTGCCGCGCCGACGACCGCGGCGACCCCGTCGTCCAGCTCTCGCCGCCGCTGATCGCCGACCAGGCGATCTTCGACGAGATCGAGCAGAAGCTCCGCGCCGTCCTCACCGAGGCCTGGACCAAGATCTAGCAGCACTCCGGGGCCGCGTGCCCCGGCCGGACGAGGATCCCGCGCGCCCCGAACACCGTCGACGGGCGCACGGGATCCTTTTCCTTAGGATCCGTCGCTGGCCGCGCCGATCGGGCAGATCGTTCCGCGCGTGTACGAACTGTCGGAGTTCCGGCCGGTCGGGGACGGGGAGCTGGCGGGCCTGCGACGGGCGGGGTTCGCCGTGGCAGCGGTGGCCGTCGCCGAGTCGGGGACGATCATCCTGGCGGGCGGCCCGGGGGAGTGGCGCCAATCGCTCGCTCCCCGCTCCTGCGTGGTCCCGGCCTCGGTGATCATCGCCACACCGGCCGACGCGGTCGCGCGGCTCCCGCCGTCGTCGCCCCAGCGCTGGGTCACGGGCGGCTCCGCGTTCGAGCTGGTGCTGCTCGCTCCGTAACGCTTTTGATGCTGGACAGCGGGTCCGTCCCGGGTGTTAAGTCCGGGATGACCAGTCATTCATTTTTCTCGGAGGAGCGCGCCGTGGAGTACGACTACGTGATCGTGGGAGCCGGATCGGCCGGAAGCGTGCTGGCCGCGCGGCTGTCGGAGGACCCCGGGGTCACGGTCGCGCTGATCGAGGCCGGCGGCACCGACAAGAAGATGGAGATCCACGTTCCCGCGGCGTTCCCGAAGACCTTCAAGACCGAGTACGACTGGAACTACCACACCGCGAAGCAGGACGAACTGGCCGGACGCGAACTGTACTGGCCGCGCGGACGCGTGCTCGGCGGCTCGTCCAGCATCAACGCGATGATGTGGGTGCGCGGCGTCAAGGAGGACTACGACGGCTGGGGCGTGCCCGGCTGGTCCTACGACGAGGTGCTGCCCTACTTCAAGAAGGCCGAGAAGCGGGTCGGCAGCAACAAGGGCGGCGTGTACGGGACCGACGGGCCGCTGCACGTCGAGGAGCAGCGGTCGCCGAACGTCACGACCCTCGCGTTCCTCGAGGCGTGCGCGGAGCTCGGCTACACCAGGCTCGACGAGCTGAACGGCCCCACCAACGAGGGCTTCAGCATCACCCCGGTGACCCAGAAGAAGGGCCGCCGCTGGAGCGCCCACGACGCCTACGTCAAGCCGAACCTCGGCCGGAAGAACCTCACCGTCATCACCGGCAAGCAGGTCGGGAAGGTGCTGATCGAGGACGGCCGCGCGGTCGGCGTCCTGGCGGGCGGGCAGGAGATCGTCGCCAGGCGCGAGGTCGTGCTCAGCGCGGGCGCGATCGGCTCGCCGCAGCTCCTGATGCTGTCGGGCGTCGGCGACGCCGAGGAGCTCGCCGCGCACGGCATCGAGGTCGTGCGGGAGGCGCCGGGCGTCGGCAGGCACCTGGAGGACCACCTGTCGGTGGGCGTGCTGCGGCAGTGCCTGCAGAAGGTGTCGCTGTCCGGCGCCGAGTCGCCGGTCAACCTGGTCAAGTACCTGCTGCTGAAGAAGGGGCCGCTCAGCACGAACGTCGGCGAGGCCGTCGTGTTCCTCAAGAGCGACCCCGCGCTGGAGGCGCCCGACCTGGAACTGATCTTCGCGCCCGGGCCGTTCGTCAACCACGGCCTGGACGAGCCGACCGGCGAAGGCATCACGGTCGGCGTCGTGCTGCTCCAGCCGGAGAGCGTCGGGCGGATCACGCTGGCGTCCGCGGACGTCGCCGACCACCCGGTGATCGAGCCCGCCTACCTGTCGGGCGAGTCCGATCTGCGGCGGATCGTGTTCGGGATGCGGGCCGCCGAGAAGCTGCTGGCGTCCGCCGCGCTCAAGCCGTACACCGGCGAGCCGTACGCGCCCTACCCCGGCGACTCCGACGAGGCCGCGATGGAGCAGCACGTGCGCGACCACAGCGAGACCCTGTACCACCCGGTGGGGACCTGCCGGATGGGCGTCGAGGAGACGTCCGTGGTCGACCCCGAGCTGCGGGTCCGGGGGATCGAGGGGCTGCGGGTCGTCGACGCGTCGGTGATGCCGCGGATCAACCGGGGCCACACCCACGCGCCGTCGATCATGATCGGTGAGCGTGCCGCCGACCTGATCAGGAACGCGTGAACCCCGCCACCGGGTGAGCGACGGGGTGTGCGAGCCGACCGGTCAGGTCAGCCCGTGAAGGCGCGTTTCAGCTCTTGAACATGCCCTTGATCTTCTCGGCCGCGTCGCTCGCACCCTTCTTGGCCTTCTCGCTGACCTCACTCGCGCCCTTCTTGGCCTTCTCACCGAGCTCCTGGGCCTGGCCCTTGAGCTGCTCGGCCATGCCTTCGCCCTCGGTCTCGGCGTCGCCGGTGGCCTTGCCGACGGTCTCCTTCGCCTTGCCCTCGAACTCGTTGATCTTGCCAGACATATCGGTCATGATCGACCTCCTGCTGCGAGTGGACGGTTCGGTCTCGATGCTGCCCGACGCCTCCCCATGGCGATCCCGAAAGGGTGCAAAGCTAACTTTGGGCGCGGGCAGGGCGGGCGATTTGTGATCTTTGGTGGGGATGGGGAACGGGGATTCGGGTAGGGCTTCGGTATGCGTGCACTGGGGATCGATGTCGGTGGGACGGGGATCAAAGGCGCTCCGGTCGATACGGAGACCGGGACCCTGGTCGTCGAACGGCTGAAGCTGCCCACGCCGAGACCGGCGAAGCCCGAGGCGGTCGCCGAGGTCGTCATGGAGATCGCGCGGCATTTCGGGTGGCGCGGGGTGACCGGGGTGACGTTTCCCGGAGTGGTGCACGGCGGGGTCGTGTACACGGCCGCGAACGTGGACCACGCCTGGATCGGGACGGACGCCGACGCCCTGTTCTCCCGCGACCTCGGGGACGAGGTGCACGTCCTGAACGACGCCGACGCCGCCGGCCTGGCCGAGGTCAAGTACGGGGCGGGCCGTGAAGTCCCCGGTCTGGTGATCATGACGACGCTCGGCACCGGGATCGGCAGCGCCCTGTTCTGGAACGGGCAGCTCATCCCCAACACGGAGCTGGGGCATCTGGAGATCCGCGGGAAAGAGGCGGAGAAGAGGGCGTCCGAGCTGGTCAGGGAGTCCCATGAGCTGTCCTGGGAGGCCTGGGCGGAACGGCTCAGCGAGTACTACCGGACCCTCGAGGCGCTGTTCTCGCCGTCCCTGTTCATCATCGGCGGCGGTGTCAGCAAGAAGCACGAGAAGTTCCTGCCGCTGATCGACGGGGTGCGCGCCCCGATCGTCCCGGCGGCCCTGCACAACGACGCGGGCATCGTCGGCGCCGCGCTCTTCGCCCGCCGCGCGCACCAGGTGTGAGCGCACCGGACAGGACAACGGCCCCCGCCCGTGGAGGCGGAGGCCGTTCTCGGGGTTCAGCGCTAGCGCAGCTCGCGCTTGAGGATCTTGCCGGTGGCCGTCATCGGCAGGGCCTCGCGGAACTCCACGATGCGCGGGTACTTGTAGCTCGCGAACTGCTCCTTGCCCCACGCGACCAGCTCCTCCTCGGTGAGCTCGCTGCCGGGCGTCTTGATGATGTACGCCTTGACCTCTTCGCCGTGCGAGTCGTGCGGCACGCCGACGACGGCCGCGAGGGACACGCCCGGGTGGGTCATCAGGACCTCTTCGAGCTCCCGCGGGTAGACGTTGAAACCACCGCGGATGATCATGTCCTTGGAGCGGTCGATGATCGAGTAGTAGCCCTCGGAGTCACGGGTGGCGACGTCGCCGGTGCGGAACCAGCCGTCCTTGATGGCCTCGGCGGTGGCCTCGGGGCGCTTGTAGTAGCCCTTCATGACGTTGTGGCCGCGGATCGCGATCTCACCGGGGCCCTCGCCCTCGATGGTCTTCCACTCGTCGTCGATCAGGCGCATCTCGACGCCCCAGATCGGCAGGCCGACCGAGCCGGGCTTGGTGGGCCGGTCCGGACGGTTGAACGACGCGACCGGGGAGGTCTCGGACAGGCCGTAGCCCTCCAGGACGTCCAGCCCGAACTTCTCCTTGACGCCCTTGAGGACCTCCATCGGCAGCGAGGCGCCACCGGCGGCCGCGACCCGCAGGTTCTCGCGGATGGCGGCGATGTCCTCGGCGGCGGTGTCGTCGGTCAGCAGCGCCCAGTACATCGTCGGGACGCCCGCGAACAGGCTGACCTTCTCCTTGACCAGCAGCTCGATGACGGCCTTCGGCTCGAACCGCGGCACCAGGACGAGCGTGGCGTGCCGGAAGATGCCCATGTTCATCTGGCAGGTCTGCCCGAAGATGTGGAACAGGGGCAGCGCGACCAGGACGGTGTCGTGCAGGGACCGCTCGAACAGCTTGTCCGACAGCATCGCGTTGGTCAGGAGGCTGTGGTGGGTGAGCTCGGCGCCCTTGGGCTGGCCGGTGGTGCCCGAGGTGTACAGGACGACCGCGGTGTCGGTCGGCTCGGTGAGCACGGTGTCGAACGTGCCCGGCTGGCCGCCGAGGGCTGCCCAGAACAGTTCGGCGCCCTCGATCGGCGACTCGGTGGTGGCGATCGAGGCGGGCAGCAGGAAGAAGTCCTTGCAGCCTTCGGCCTGCTGGAAGCCCGCGTAGCCGGTCTCGCCGATGGGGAGTTCGGGGGTGCCCTCGAAGCAGAAGAGGGCCTTGGCGTCGGAGTCGCCGAGGTGGTAGGCGACCTCACGCGGCTTGAGGAGGACGTTGAGCGGGACGACGACCGCGCCGGCCTTGAGGATGCCGAAGTACAGCATCGGGAAGTAGGGGAGGTTCGGGCTGGAGATCGCGACCTTGTCGCCCGGCTTGATGCCCCGCGATACCAGGAGGTTGGCCACCTGGTTCGCCACCGTGTTGACGAAGGAGTACGACAGTCGCATGTCCCCGAAGACGAGCGCGTCCCGGTCCGGGACCTCACGGGCGGCGTCTTCGATCAGCACGGCCAGGTTGAGCATGGAAAGTCCTCTTCTCGCGCCCGGGGCGGATTATCAGTGGGAGTTTACTTCCGGGTAACGACATCCAAGCTCAAAGCAAGATCAACCTCTAGAGGGGTGGACATAAAACTTGCCAGTTGCCACTGGCAAGCTCGGTGGGGTTGCCTGTGCGCTAGGCTTGGGGTATGCGTTCGAGGCTGCTTCTCAGCCCGCCGTACTGATCTTCGTCATCAGTACGGCCGCCCCTCCCTGCGCGAGGGGCTTTTTCGTTGATGCAGCCACCAGACCCCATCAGAGGAACAGCAGTGAGCGAAGACGAGCAGACATACGACCCGGCGGCCGTTCAGGACAAGTGGCAGGCCCGCTGGGCGGAACTCGGCACCTTCGTGGCCAGCGACGATCCCGCCGACCCGCGCGAACGCCGCTACATGCTCGATATGTTCCCCTATCCCTCGGGTGACCTGCACATGGGCCACGGCGAGGTCTTCGCCATCGGCGACGTCGTCGCGCGCTACTGGTTCCATCAGGGCCACAACGTGCTGCACCCGATCGGCTGGGACTCCTTCGGCCTGCCCGCCGAGAACGCCGCGATCAAGCGGAACGCCCACCCGGCCGAGTGGACCTACGCCAACATCGAGACGCAGGCGAACTCCTTCCACCGCTACGGCATCTCCTTCGACTGGACGCGGCGGCTGCACACCAGCGACCCCGAGTACTACAAGTGGAACCAGTGGCTGTTCACCCGGTTCTTCGAGCGCGGCCTGGCCTACCGCAAGGGCGGCCTGGTCAACTGGTGCCCGAACGACCAGACCGTGCTCGCCAACGAGCAGGTCAAGGACGGCGCGTGCGAGCGCTGCGGCGCGATCGTGGTGCGCCGCGAGCTGACCCAGTGGTACTTCAAGATCACTGACTACGCGGACCGGCTGCTGGACGACATGGACCAGCTCGGCGGCTGGCCCGAGCGCATCCTGACCATGCAGCGCAACTGGATCGGCCGCTCCGAGGGCGCCGACGTGACCTTCGAGATCGAGAGCGCGTCCGGCGGCCAGACGCGCCCGGTGACGGTCTACACGACGCGCCCGGACACCCTGTTCGGGGCGACCTTCTTCGTGGTCGCCGCCGACGCCAAGCTGGCGAGCGAGATCGTCTCCGACGAGCAGCGCCCCGCTCTGGACGCCTACAAGGCCGAGGTCGCCAAGCTCAACGACATCGAGCGCCTGTCCACGGACAAGGAGAAGACCGGCGTCTTCCTGGGCGTGCACGCGATCAACCCCGTCAACGGCGAGCGGATCCCGGTCTGGGCCGCCGACTACGTCCTGGCCGACTACGGTCATGGCGCGATCATGGCCGTCCCGGCCCATGACCAGCGCGACCTCGACTTCGCCAAGGCCTTCGACCTGCCGGTGAAGGTGGTCCTGGAGACGGGGGCGCAGGACCCGGCCGTCACCGGGATCGCCACCCCGGGCGAGGGCAAGCTGATCAACTCGGGACCGCTGGACGGGCTGACCAAGACCGAGGCCATCTCCAAGATCATCGAGATTCTGGAGGAGAAGGGGCTCGGCCACGGCACGGTCAACTTCCGGCTGCGGGACTGGCTGCTGTCCCGGCAGCGGTTCTGGGGCACCCCGATCCCGATCATCCACTGCCCGTCCTGCGGCGAGGTGCCCGTCCCGGACGAGGACCTGCCGGTCCGGCTGCCCGACGACGTCCGCGGCGAGGCGCTGGCGCCCAAGGGCGTGTCCCCGCTGGCCGGGATCGAGTCGTGGGTCAACGTCAAGTGCCCGTCCTGCGGCGCCGACGCCAAGCGCGACACCGACACCATGGACACCTTCGTCGACTCGTCCTGGTACTTCTTCCGGTACACCTCGCCCGGCTACCTCGACGGCCCGTTCGACCCGGAGAAGGTCCGGATGTGGATGCCCGCCGGGCAGTACATCGGCGGCTCCGAGCACGCGGTCATGCACCTGCTGTACACGCGGTTCTTCACCAAGGTCCTGCACGACCTCGGCATGATCGACTTCACCGAGCCGTTCGAACGGCTGCTGAACCAGGGCCAGGTCATCAACCACGGCAAGGCGATGTCGAAGTCGCTGGGCAACGGGGTCGACCTGGGCAAGCAGATCGACGAGTTCGGGGTGGACGCCGTCCGGCTGACCATGCTGTTCGCCGGTCCGCCGGAGGAGGACATCGACTGGGCCGACATGTCGCCGGCCGCGTCGCTGAAGTTCCTGGCCCGCGCCCACCGGGTGATGAGCGAGGTCACCAGCGAGCCCGGCGCCGACTTCGCCGCGGGCGACCTCGACCTGCGCCGCTTCACCCACCGCACGGTGGAGGAGGTCACCAAGCTGGTCGAGGGCTACCGGTTCAACGTGGCCATCGCCCGGATGATGGAGCTGACGTCGGCGGCCCGCAAGGCCATCGACAGCGGACCGGGCGCGGGCGACCCCGCCGTCCGGGAGGCCGCCGAGGCGCTGGCGATCATGCTGTCGATCGTCAGCCCCTACATCACCGAGGAGGGCTGGGAGGCGCTCGGCCACGAGGGCTCGATCGTCCGCGTGCCGTGGCCCGTCGCCGACCCGGCGCTGCTGGTCCAGGACTCCGTCACCTGTGTCGTGCAGGTGCTGGGCAAGGTCCGCGACCGGCTCGAGGTCTCCCCGGCGATCTCCGCCGACGAACTGGAGGCCCTGGCGCTGGCCAGCGAGAAGGTCCAGGCCGATCTCGCCGGGCGTCCGGTGCGGAAGGTCATCGTGAAGGCGCCGAAGATCGTCAACGTCGTCGTCTGACGTTCTGTCGGAAGGGGCGGCCCAGATCGGGCCGCCCCTTCTTCGACCCCATTGACAAAATCAGATTTTACATAAAAACTTGATTGTGTGATGAGGGACGTGATGTACCTGGAGCGGATGGAGCAGGCCGAGGTCCTGTTCAAGCCGCAGCGGGTCGAGGTGCTGCGGCTGCTGGCCGAGCCCCGCACCTGCGGCGAGGTCGGCGAAATCCTCGGCCAGTCCAAGCAGCGCGTCTACTACCACGTGAAGGTCCTGGAAGAGGCCGGGCTGGTCGTGCGGGTGTCCGAACGCAAGGTCCGCGGCGTCCACGAGGGGATCTACCAGGCCGCGGCACGCGCCTACTGGATGTCGCCGCGGCTGGTCGGCCATCTGGGCGGGCTGCGCCGTGTCCAGGACGCCATGAGCCTGGGCTACCTCCTCGATCTGGTGGAAGAGGTCCAGTGCGACGTCGCCGCGATCGATCCCGCGACCGTCGCCGAACTGCCTTCGCTGGCGGTCTCCGGCACGGTCGCGCTCCCCGCCGAGCAGCGCCAGGAGTTCCTCGCCGAGCTCCAGAGCCTGCTCACCGGTCTGTTCGCTCGCTACGGCGGAGCGGAGGGCGAGTCCTTCAAGCTGGCCGTCGCCTGCTACCCCCACCTGGCGAGCGGCGAAGCGTCGAGTAGCGAAGCGTCGAGTAACGCGGCACCGAGCGGTGCGGCGCCGAGAACCGAACTCCAAGGAGAGCGTGATGACTGAGCAGAACTCCGCGAGCACCGAGCCGTTCCGCCTGCGCGCCAGGCTGGAGGCCCCGCTCAAGGACGTGCACCGGGCACTGACGGAGCCCGAGGAGCTGGAGGCGTGGCTGGCCGAGCACGCCGAGGCCGGCCAGGACCGGTTCGCCTTCTGGGGGCGCACCACCCCCGAGGGCGGCTCCCCGCACCAGCGGCTGATCAAGCTGGACGAGCGTTCGCTGAGCTTCCACTGGCTGCTCGACGGCGTCGACACCACCGTCACCATCGAGCTGACCGAGGACGGCGGGCTGACCTACCTCGACCTGAGCCAGACCGACTTCTCGTTCGCCGTCGCCGAGTCCGGCTCGCCGCTCGGAATGCTCATGACCTACTGGTACATGGCCACCGCCCGGCTCGCCGACCATCTGGCCGGCCGCGAGCTCACCCCGCTGCCCGACTTCACCTCGGCCGACCTGTCGACGAGCCTGGTGATCGACGCCCCGCACGACGCCGTGTACGCGTCGCTGGTCGAGAGCGCGCAGTTCAGCCAGTGGTGGGGGATGCCCGTCGAGATCGACGCCCGGGTCGGCGGCCTCTTCGACATGGTCGGCGCGGGCAGCGCCCCGATCGTCGCCTTCGAGCCCGGGCACAGCATGACGACGGACTGGGGCGGCGGGGGCATGGCCACCTGGGAGCTCGAGGGCAGCGAGGGCAAGACCCGCCTCACCTTCGTGCAGAGCGGCTTCGACTCCGGCCGTCCGCCGTACGCCGGCTGGATGGGCTGGCTCAGCGGGATCAGTGAGCTGCGCCGCTTCCACGAGATCAAGCCCTGGCAGGCGCTCTGGGTCGAGCCCTGACCCGCGCCGGCCGTAACACGAAGCCGTAACAAAGCGTCAGGTACTGGTCATGGCCATGTAACCTCACCGCGTCACTCTGGTTCCACCAACCCCGAACGGGCTCGTTCCCCGGTCGGCAGGGAACGAGGAGGATCAGCGTGACGCGTGTGAGGCAGGCCGTCATCCTGGCCGGAGGCAACGCCACCCGGCTCAGGCCCTACACCGACAGGGTGCCCAAGGCGCTCGTCGACGTCGGCGGCAAGCCGATCTTCGAGCACCAGGTGGAGTGGCTGGCCGGCGAGGGCGTCGAGCACGCCGTCGTCTCCTGCGGCTACCTCGCCGACGTGCTCAAGCGGCACATCCTGGAACGCTCCCTCCCGCTCGCCGTCACTGTGGTGACCGAGGACCGGCCGCTGGGCCGCGGCGGTGGCCTCAAGCACGCCGCCCGTGCCCTGCCGTTCCCGGAGGAGCGCTGGATCGGGCTGAACGGCGACATCCTCACCCGGTTCCCGCTCGCCGACCTCGCCGCCCGGCACTCCGCTTCCGGCGCGCTGGCGACTCTGGGCGTCACGGCGCTCAAGTCGCCGTACGGGATCGTCGACCTCGGCGCCGACGGCCGGATCGAGCGGTTCCGTGAGGCCCCCGTCCTGCCGCACTGGGTCAACGCCGGTGTCTACGTCTTCGAGCCGGAGGTCGCCGCGCTGCTGCCGGACCTCGGCGACCACGAGACCGCCACCTTCCCGTGGCTGGCTGAAGAAGGCCGCCTCGGCGCCCACGAGATCGACGGCTACTGGCGCGGCATCGACAACGCGAAGGATCTCAAGGACGCGAACCGGGAGATCAGGGACCTGGGCTGGGCCGCCTGACCCGATCCGGACAAAGGGCAGCACAAGCGCTGCGAATGATATTCGCGGCGCTTCTATTTGTCCTGTAGTGGCCATGGGGGCTGCGGAAACAGCCGTGAAATGAAAAATCTGGCATTCGTTAACCTTTATGGGTTTTCCTGTGGATGCGCCGCTGGGGCAAGCGCGCATCCGTGGGTTTTCGAAGAGCCGGAGGTCTTCGTTGACGGGGGTTCATCCCGCCGACGTGTTCGCACGTCGGCGCGGTCTTGTGTTCTGCGTGGTGGGAGCGTTCTGCTTCGCCGTGCAGGCGGCCATCCTCACCGCCCTCACCTGGGCGGGCATGTTCGAGCCGGTCGCGAACGCGATCGGCTTCCTGTGTTCGGCGCAGCTCAACTACCTGCTGAGCAGCAGGTTCACCTGGGGCGATCGGAGTCGCGCCCGGCTGAGCCTGCCTGCCTACAACGCCGTGGCGTTGCTCTCCCTGGCCGTGAATTCCACGGTTTTCACGGTGAGTTATCGCTTCCTGTTCCCGCCGGTCGCGGCCGCCCTCGGGGTGGTCTGCGGGATGTTCTTCACATTCCTGCTCTGTGACCGGATCCTCTTCCGCAATCGCTACCGAACGGTAATCAAGATCGAAAGGGGCGAAAAGTCCAAGGGAGTCTCGGTATGACTATTCGGCTGGAACTCCCACCGGAACTCCGCACCATTACCGACGGGGTCACTGTCGTGATGCCGGCCTACAACGAGGAGGAGAACGTCGAGACGACCGTCCGCGACTTTCTCGACACCCTCGAGGCGGCCGGCATCGAGCACCGGGTCGTCGTGGTCGACGACGGCAGTCACGACGCGACCGGCGACGTCATCGACCGGCTCGCGGTCGAGACCGGCGGCCGGGTCGTGGCCGTCCGGCAGTGGCCCAACCAGGGCTACGGTGCGGCCGTGCGAGCCGGCATCGCCGCCGCGCTCGACCGCACGGACCTGCGGTGGATCCTGCTCACCGACTCCGACGGCCAGTTCAAGGCGGCCCCGCTCCCCGAGTTCCTCGACGTGCGGCGGGCCGAGCGCGCGGACGCCGTGATCGGCTACAGGCGGGAACGGGCGGACCCGCTGATCCGCGTGATCAACGCCAAGCTCTGGAAGACCCTGTGCCGGGTCACCCTGCGCACCAGGACCCGCGACATCGACTGCGCCTACAAGCTCATCGACCGGAACCTGCTCGACGGGGTGGAGCTGAACGGCGAGGCCGCCGCGATCTCCCCCGAGCTGCTGTCAAGGATCTCCACCGGCCGGACCAGGATCGTGGAGCACCCCGTCGAGCACCACCCGCGGCTGCACGGCAGCCCGACGGGTGCCTCTCCGAAGGTGATCCTGCGCTCCCTGCTCAGCCTGGCCGGGGTCTACCGGGACCTGGTCCGCGACGGCCACCGCTGGCGCCGCACCAGACGGCTGCTCAGCCCGAAGGACCGGGCGGCCACCGCCGTGGTGCTCGTCGCGACGCTCCTGTCGGGCATCGCGTTCGCGCACTATCTGCGGCAGGGCACGATCCTCGCCTATAGCGACGCGCTCTCGCATCTCATGATCTCGCGCCGGGTGCTGTTCAGCCCGACGGCGGGCGCCGCCCAGCTCGGCGGGGTCTGGCTGCCGCTGCCGCACCTGCTCACCCTGCCGTTCGTCTGGATGGAGGACCTCTACCAGTCGGGTACGGCAGGCTCCCTGGTCTCGATGGCGTCCTACGTCGTGACGGCCAGATACCTGTACGGCATCGCCAAGGAGATGGGCGGCAGCAAGTTCGCCGGAGTGGCGGCGGCCGCCATGTTCATGGCCAACGCCAACGTGCTCTACCTGCAGAGCACGCCCATGACCGAGACCCTGCTGTTCGCCTGCCTCGCCGCGACGGTCTACCACCTGCAGGAGTGGTGCCGGCACGGCGGCTACGCGCAGCTGGCGCTGGCCTCACTGGCGATGGCGGCGGCCACCCTGACCCGTTATGAGGGCTGGGTGCTCTGCCTGGCGGTGACGGCCGTCGTCGCGTACGCCGCGCTGCGCAAGCATCGTGGATACTCGCCGACCGAGTCGCACGTGCTGTTCTTCGGCGTCGTCGGCTACGCGGGCATCTTCGTCTGGCTGGGCTGGAACGCTGTGATCTTCAGGGATCCGCTGTACTGGCAGAGCGGCGAGTACGCCAAGCCGTCGCTGTGGGTGTCGGCCGCCGACAAGACGATCGGCGACCTCCAGGCGTCGGTCCAGACCTACCTCATCGCGGTGCGCGACGAGATCGGCTACGTCGGGATCGGGCTGGCGCTCGCCGGGCTCGCGCTCTACGCGTGGCGCAACGGCTTCCGGGTCTCCCGGGTCGCGCCGTACACGCTGCTGGTGTTCCTGCCGTTCTTCGTCTACGCGCTCTACTCGGGCCAGCGCCCGCTGCACGTCGAGGAGATCCAGGGCGACTCCTACAACGTGCGGTTCGGCCTGATCATGGTCCTGGCGGCATCGGTGTTCGCTGGTTATCTGGCGACCCTGCTGAAGGCGAAGGCCGCGCGGGCGGCCCTGGCCGTCGCGGCCGCGGCCTCCGTGCTGTTCCTGCCGGGCACGGCCGCGCTGGCCGAGGCCGTCTCCTTCCAGAAGGGCGGCGACAACCAGCGCACCGAGGCCGCCTCCCGGTGGCTGCGCGAGAACTACGACGGCGGCCTGGTGCTCTGGGAGAACTTCGGCAACGAGGTCGCGGTGTTCCAGTCCCGAGTGCCGACCAGCGACATCGTCTACGAGGCGTCCTACCAGGTCTGGGAGAAGTCGCTGGCCGACCCGCTGGCCCATCACATCCGCTGGATCTACGTGCGGACCAAGCCGGGCGCGCAGGACACGGTCTGCCTGTCGCTGTGCGGCGGCGAGAAGCTCCGGCTCGACTACGACCTCGTGTTCTCCGACCCCTACCAGCAGATCTACCGCGAGAAGGACAAATGAAGATCGAGGAGATCCCGGACGACCTGAGCGCCCGGCGCCTGCTCAGCGGCGGCCAGGCCGTCTTCGGCGGGGCCTTGCTGGTCCTGCTCTGCGGCTGGATCGGCTGGCGTCTGTCGGCCGGCGACGTGGAAGCGCTCAAGACCCTCGGGCAGGGGTTCGTCGCCTTCGTGACCATCGTGTACGTGCTCGTCATCGGGTTCAAGCTGGCGATGGTGACGCGTGCCTGGGGCGCTCCGGTGCTGCGGTTCTTCGAGGAGGAGGTACGAGCGATCCCCGAGCACGCGCTGCCCGTCTACACCATCCTCGTGCCGCTCTACCGCGAGGCCGAGGTGATGCACCATCTGATCGGCCGGCTGTCGCGGATGGACTACCCGGCGGACAAGATGCAGGTGCTGCTGCTCGTCGAGGAGGACGACGACGAGACCAGGAACGCGCTGCCCGACCTGCCGCCGCAGTTCGAGGTCGTGGTGATCCCGCCGTCGCAGCCGCGGACCAAGCCCAAGGCCTGCAACGTTGGCCTGACGGTCGCCCGCGGCGAGTTCTGCGTGATCTACGACGCGGAGGACCGGCCCGACCCCGACCAGCTGCGCAAGGCCGTCCTGGCGTTCCGGCGGCTGCCGGACCGGGTGGTGTGCGTCCAGGCCGAGCTGCAGTATTTCAACCCCTGGACCAACTGGCTGACGCGGTGCTTCGCCGCCGAGTACGCCACGAACTTCAGCCTGTCGCTGCGCGGTCTCGACCGCTACCGGATGCCGATCCCGCTCGGCGGCACCAGCAACCACTTCCGCACCGACGCCCTCCGCCAGCTCGGCGCGTGGGACCCGTTCAACGTCACCGAGGACGCCGACCTCGGGATCCGGATCGCCCGCCGTGGCTGGGACGTCCGGATGATGGTCTCGGTGACCGAGGAGGAGGCCAACAGCCGCCTCGGCAACTGGATCCGGCAGCGCAGCCGCTGGATCAAGGGGTACATCCAGACCTGGCTCGTGCACACGCGCCATCCGTGGCGGCTCTACCGCGAGCTGGGGCTGCGCCGGTTCATCGCCTTCCATCTGACCTTCGGGTTCTCGATCTTCACCGTGCTGGTGAACCCGATCTTCTGGGCGATGGCTCTGCTGTACCTGACCACGGGCACCCAGTACGTCGAGGTGCTGTTCCCCACCGCGACGCTCTACGCCGGCGTGACCACGATGATCATCGGCAACTTCATGATGATGTACTGCATGATGACCGGCTGCATGGAGCGTGGCCTGCACCGGGCCGTCCGCGCCATGCTGACCATCCCTCTCTACTGGGGGCTGATGAGCGTCGCCGCCTACAAGGCGGTCATCCAGCTGATCCGGCCGAGCAAGCGGCACTTCTGGGAACTCACCGAGCACGGTCTCGTCGACCACGAACCCGAACCCCTCCCCGCGAGAGACCCGGTCCCCGCTCCATGAGACGTCTGTTTTCCTTTCTGCTGCCGATCCTGCTCACCCTGACGACGGTCGTCGTCCTGGCGCGGCCCGCAGGGGCCGCGCCCCCCGCCGAGTTCGACAAGGCGACCGTCGCCACCGGGCTCGACACCCCGACGGACTTCCGGTTCACCCCTGACGGCCGGATCCTGATCGCCGAGCAGCACGGCGCCATCAGGCTCTACAAGAACGGGGCGCTCCAGACCGCGCCGATGGTCACGCTGAGCACCTGGGCGGCCGACGAGCGCGGTCTGCTCGGGTTGGAGATCGACCCGGCGTTCGCGACCAACGGCTACGTCTACGCCGCCTACACGCACGCCGACAACTACGACCGGCTCAGCCGGTTCACCGTCACCGGCGACACGATCAGCGCCGCCTCCGAGCTGGTACTGCTCAAGTCCGACCAGGTCGCGCAGGTCTTCCACCACGGCGGCGAGGTGCGGTTCGGGCCCGACGGCAAGCTCTACTGGGGCCTCGGGATGAACCTTTACAACCCGAACTCCCAGAACCTCAACTCGATCCACGGCAAGATCCTGCGGATCAACCCCGACGGTACGGTCCCCGCGGACAACCCCTTCGTGGGCACTCCGGGGGCGAAGCCGGCCATCTGGGCCTACGGGCTGCGCAACCCGTTCCGGTTCGACATCGTGCCGGACGGGCCGAACGCCGGGAAGATCCTGGCCGGGGACGTCGGCGGGTCGAACTACGAGGAGCTGGATCTCGTCACCAAGGGCGGCAACTACGGGTGGGCCGAGGCCGAAGGGCCCTGCGCGGGCTGCGGATTCATCGATCCCGTCTTCGCCTACCCGCACACCGCGCCGCCGGCGAACGCCGGATCCATCACCAGCGTCGCGGTCTATACGGGAACCACTTTCCCGAGCGAATTCCAGCAACATGTCGTGTTCTACGCCGACTACACGCTCGGGTTCATTAAATACCTGGAAATGGATCATGAATACTCGAGCGTGATCGAGGAACACGATTTCGATCTCGACGCCGGGACCCCGGTGAAGCTGGCCGTCGGGCCCGACGGCAACCTCTACCAGCTGAACATCTTCCCCGGCGAGCTGTTCAAGATCTCGCTGTCCGGCGGGAACCGCGCGCCGGTCGCGAACGCCGCCGCGACCCCGTCCGACGGGCTCGCGCCGCTGGCCGTCGCCTTCTCCTCGGCCGGCTCCGCCGACCCGGACGGCACCCCGCTGACCTACCTCTGGGACTTCAAGGACGGCTCCACCTCCACCGAGCCGAACCCGTCGCACACCTTCACCGCGACCGGCTCGTTCCCCGTCACCCTGACGGTCAGCGACGGCGCCAAGACCGGGACGGCGACGGTGCCCGTCACGGTCGGCAACCGAAGACCGACCGGAACGATCACCTCACCGGTCGACGAGGCCAAGTACAACGCCGGCGACGTCATCTCCTACTCGGCCACCGGCACCGACCCCGAGGACGGCACCCTCCCGGCGAGCGCCTACTCCTGGTCAGTGATCTTCCACCACGCCGACCACATCCATCCGTTCCTCGGCCCGGTCAACGGCGTCAAGAACGGCACCTTCACGATCCCGCGGAACGCCGACAACCTGGACACCACCTGGTACGAGATCAAGCTGACCGTCACCGACGCGGGCGGCCTCACCCACACCTCCTCGGTCGACGTGAAGCCGAACCTCGTCACGCTGACCTTCAACGCCACCCCGGCGGGCGCGAAGTACACGATCGACGGCATTCCCTTCACCGGCGCCCACACCGAGCAGGCCGTCGTCGGCGTGGACCGGGTGCTCGGCGCGCCGTCCCAGACGATCGGCGGCACGCCGTACGTGTTCGGCTCGTGGAGCGACGGCGGCACGGCCACCCACACCGTCCGCACCCCGGCCGCCGACACCGCCTACACGGTCGCCTACACCGAGGTCACCCAGCCGCCCGCGCCCTGGACCAGCACCGACATCGGCGCGCGCACCCAACAGGGCTCGACCTCCTACAACGCCGGCACCTTCACCGTCACCGGCCACGGCAACGACATCTGGGGCGACACCGACGAGTTCCGCTTCGTCCACCAGCCGCTCAACGGCGATGGATCGATCATCGCCAGGCTGACGTCGCAGACGAACACCGCCGGCTGGGCCAAGGCCGGCATCATGATCAAGGAGACGGCCACTGAGGGCGCCAAGTACGCCGCGGTCGCCGCCACGCCGGCCCACGGCATGCACTTCCAGTTCAACTTCACCGGGGACTCGGGCGAGAACGCCTACACCTTCCCCAACGGCTGGATGAAGCTGACCCGCACCGGCAACCTGTTCACCGCCTACAAGTCGCCGGACGGGGTCGCCTGGACCCCCATCGGCACCACGACCCTGTCCATGGCGGCCAACGTCAAGGTCGGGCTGTTCGTGTCGGCGCACGAGCTGAACCTGCCCGACACGGCCACCTTCGACAACGTGTCCGTGGTCGGCGATGGGTCGGCCGGCGCGCCGCCCTCGCCCTGGCAGCGGGTCGACCTCGGAGGGGCCGTCCCCGCGGGCTCGGCCACCTACACCAACGGCTCGTTCACCGTGAAGGGCGCGGGCAGCGACATCTGGGGCACCGCCGATCAGGCGTCCTATCTGTGGCAGCCTCTCGCAGGCGACGGCACGATCACCACTCGGGTGGCGTCGCAGACCAACACCTCCGACTGGGCCAAGGCCGGTGTCATGGTGAAGGCGGGGACCGCGACCGGAGCGCCGTACGCGGCGCTGATGACCACGCCGGGCCACGGCCAGGCGCTCCAGTGGAACTTCAACCAGTCCACCGGCGCGGGAACGGCCACCGGGCCCGTCTGGCTGAGGCTCGTGCGGCGCGACACCACCGTCACGGCCTTCACCTCGCCCGACGGGACGGCCTGGACCCAGCGGGGCACCGCGACCGTCGCGCTCGGCACCTCGGCCACCGTGGGGCTGTTCGTCTGCTCCCACAACGGCGGGACGCTCGGCACCGGGGTCTTCGACCAGGTCAGCGTCACCACCGACACCCAGTGGGTGCAGGAGGACATCGGCGGGCCCGCCCTCGCCGGCGACTCCTCGGTGAGCGGCTCCCTGATCACCGCCACCGGCTCGGGCGGCGACGTGTGGAACGACGTCGACCAGGCCAGATACGTGCACCAGTCGCTGTCCGGCGACGGCACCGTGGTCGCGCATCTCACCGGGCAGACCGGCGGCGACCCAGAATGGGCCAAGGCCGGGATCGTGATCAAGAGCGCGGCCACCTCGCTGTCGCCGTACGTCACCCTGTCCAGATCCACCGGCCACGGCGTCCACCTCCAGGCCAACAACGGGCTGTTCGACGCGGCGGGCAGCACAACGCCCACCGCGGACGTCTGGCTGAAGCTCGTCAGGGCGGGGGACACCTTCACCGGCTGGGAGTCGCCCGACGGCGTCACCTGGACCAGGGTCGGCTCGGTGACCAGGACCCTGGCCGCGGGGGCCAGAGCGGGCGTGTTCGTCACCTCGCACGACAACGGCAGCCTCTCCACGGCCACCTTCACCGACGTCAGCGTGGCTCCACGGCCCGCCAGCGGCCTGCCCGCCGGGTGGGCGCACCAGGACGTCGGCCCGGTCGGCCTGGCCGGCAACGCCTATCTGGACGGCCGCACCTACGTCGTCACCGGCGGCGGAGCGGACATCTGGGGCACCGCCGACCAGTTCCACTACGCCTACCGGTCGCTGCCGGGCGACGGCAGCATCGTGGCCAGGATCGTCACCCAGGAGAACACCTCGCCCTGGGGCAAGGCCGGCGTCATGATCAAGCAGTCGACGACGGCGGGCTCGGCGTACGCCGCGCTGATGCTCACCCCGGAGAACGGGCTCAACCTGCAGACGGGCTTCAACACGAACGTGGGCGGGGGAGCGGCCACAGCCCCCGTCTGGGTGCGGCTGACCCGGTCGGGCTCCGTGGTGTCGGCCTACCGGTCGGCTGACGGGGAGACCTGGACCCTCGTCGGCACGGCCACCGTCACGGGCGCCGCGACCATCGGGTTGTTCTCCTGCGCCCACGACAACGGCAAGACCTCCACCACCACGTTCGACGGGGTGGTGGTCAGCTAGCCGGGAAACGCCCGGGCCCCCGCGATCGGTGATCGCGGGGGCCCGGCTACGTTCCGCCGCTGGGTGTCGCTCAGATCTTGCGCAGCACCGCGACGACCTTGCCCAGCACGCTGGAGGAGTCGCCGGGGATGGGCTCGTAGGCCGAGTTCTGCGGGATCAGCCAGACATGGCCGTCCTTGCGCTTGAAGGTCTTGACCGTGGCCTCGCCGTCGATCATCGCGGCGACGATGTCGCCGTTGTCGGCGTCGGGCTGCTGCCGGACCACGACCCAGTCGCCGTCGGCGATGGCGGCCTCGATCATCGAGTCGCCCTGGACCTTCAGCAGGTAGTGCTCGCCCTCGCCGACCAGCTGCTTGGGCAGGGTGAAGATGTCCTCGACCGACTCCTCGGCGAGGATCGGGCCGCCCGCGGCGATCCGGCCGACCAGCGGCACGAACGCGGGGGTCGGGCCCTCGCTGTACTCGTCGTCCGTGACCACGGGACGGGCGCCGCCGGGGCCGCGCACCTCCACGGCGCGCGGACGGTTCGCGTCGCGCCGGAGGTAGCCCTTGCGCTGCAGCGTGCGCAGCTGGTGCGAAACGCTGGACGTGCTGGTCAGCCCGACGGCCTCGCCGATCTCCCGCATCGACGGCGGGTAACCCCGCCGCTGGACGGAGTCCCGGATCACCTCGAGCACCATCCGCTGGCGCTGGGTGAGACCGCTCTCGTCCAGGGGTCCGTCGGGCGTCTCCGAGACCTTGCTCATGGCGCCTTCGCCTCCTGTCTCGTTGTGTACAGCGATTGGGGTGGTGTCTCGTGCACACAGAACGTTATCGCCTCGGCGACCAATGATCAAACAATTGTTCGAGATTGGTGCTGGCGTTTTACGGCTCCCATGCGCTAGAACATCGTACATCTGTTCTATCGAATAGCTATTCGAAGAGGTGGCGTGATGGGGGAGCGGCAGCCGGTCAGGCTCACCCGGCGGGGGCGGGTCGTCGTGGTGGGGTTCGCGGTGTTCGTCGTGCTCGGGCTCGGTGCGGGCGGACGGGTGGCGTTCGCCGGCGGCGGCGAGGGCCGTTCGGGGACCGTCGTGGTCGAGCCCGGTGACACGCTGTGGAGCATCGCGTCGAGCGCCGAGCCCCATGCGGATCCGCGGCTGGTGATCGAGCGGATCATCAAGCTCAACGGACTGCCCGGGGTGATCATCGAGCCTGGTCAGGAGCTGATTCTGCCCTGAGAATCCCGCGACACGCCGGACGGCCCCGGTGTGACAAGGCTCTATTGCGGGGAAGGCCGGTTCGGCTTGCGTAGCGGGTGGCGGAGCTCTAGGTTTAGACCACAACATCTAGTAGTTACAGAGATGTAGTTCGCCACAGGTTGTGTTGTCGGAAGGCAGGAGAAGGAAGATGCACTGTCCGTTCTGCCGCAACACCGACAGCCGGGTCATCGACAGCCGCTCGACCGAGGACGGGGCCGCCATCCGGCGCCGCCGCTCGTGCCCGGAGTGCGGCAAACGATTCACCACTCAGGAGAGCGTGCTCCAGATGGTGGCCAAGCGCAGCGGGGTCACCGAGCCGTTCCTCCGGGAGAAGATCATCGCCGGGGTGCGCAGGGCCTGTCAGGGCCGCCCGGCCGACGAGGATGCGCTGGCCCTGCTGGGCCAGAAGGTCGAGGAGGCCATCCGGGCGACCGGAGCCGCCGAGATCCAGTCCCACGAGATCGGACTGGCGATCCTGGGACCTTTGCAGGAGCTGGACGAAGTCGCCTACCTGCGATTCGCCTCCGTCTACCGGGGGTTCGAGTCGCTCGAGGACTTCGAGAAGGAGATCGACGCCCTGCGGAGGGTGGCGTCCGAGCCGGAATGAGGAAGCCGGCGCGAACGCTGTAACCGACACGAGCAACCAAGAACCGAAACGCCCCGAACGTGTGGTCGCCCGGCCACGCGGTCGTCCGGGCGTTATCAGCCATGTGTTGAGAGCTGGGGGAAGAACTATGACGGAGACGGTCAGCGGGCCGGCTCGGGGCAAGGCGCGCCGCAAGGGTCTGAAGATGCAGCGGATCTTCACCAAGCCCGGCGTGCACCCCTATGACGAGATCAGCTGGGAGCGTCGTGACGTCGTCATGACCAACTGGCGCGACGGGTCCGTCAACTTCGAGCAGCGGGGCGTCGAGTTCCCCGCCTTCTGGTCGGTCAACGCCGCCAACATCGTCACCACCAAGTACTTCCGCGGCGCCGTCGGCACCGCGCAGCGCGAGGTCTCGCTCAAGCAGCTCATCGACCGCGTCGTCGACGTCTACACCCGCACCGGGGTGGAGCAGGGCTACTTCGCCTCCGACGAGGACGCCGAGATCTTCGAGCACGAACTGAAGTACGCGCTCGCCCACCAGGTGTTCAGCTTCAACTCGCCGGTCTGGTTCAACGTCGGCACGAAGTCGCCGCAGCAGGTCAGCGCCTGCTTCATCCTCTCCGTGGACGACCAGATGGAGTCGATCCTGGAGTGGTACAAGGAAGAGGGCGTGATCTTCAAGGGCGGCTCGGGCTCGGGGGTCAACCTCTCGCGCATCCGCTCGTCCAAGGAACTGCTGTCCTCCGGCGGCACCGCCAGCGGCCCCGTCTCGTTCATGCGCGGCGCCGACGCCTCCGCCGGAACCATCAAGTCGGGCGGCGCGACCCGCCGCGCGGCCAAGATGGTCGTCCTGGACGTCGACCACCCCGACATCGCCGAGTTCATCCAGACCAAGGCGCGGGAAGAGGACAAGATCCGCGCCCTGCGCGACGCCGGCTTCGACATGGACCTGGGCGGCAAGGACATCGTGTCCGTGCAGTACCAGAACGCCAACAACTCGGTCCGGGTCTCGGACGAGTTCATGCACGCCGTCGAGGTCGACGGCGAGTTCGGGCTGCGCGGCCGCCTCAACGGCGAGATCATCGAGACCGTCCGCGCCAAGGACCTGTTCCGGTTGATGGCACAGGCCGCTTGGGAGTGCGCCGACCCCGGCATCCAGTACGACGACACGATCAACGACTGGCACACCTCGCCGGAGTCGGGCCGGATCACCGCGTCCAACCCCTGCTCGGAGTACCTGCACCTGGACAACTCCTCGTGCAACCTCGCCTCGATCAACCTGCTGAAGTTCCTGAAGGCCGACGACACCTTCGACATCGAGCCGTTCCGCAAGCTGGTCGAGCTGATCATCACCGCGATGGACATCTCGATCACCTTCGCCGACTTCCCGACCGAGAAGATCACCGAGACCACCCGGGCCTTCCGCCAGCTCGGCATCGGCTACGCCAACCTCGGCGCGCTGCTCATGGCCACCGGCCACGCCTACGACTCCGAAGGCGGCCGCGCCATCGCCGCGGCGATCACCTCGCTGATGACCGGTACCGCCTACCGCCGCTCCGCTGAGCTGGCCGGGGCCGTCGGCGTCTACGACGGGTACGCCCGCAACGCCGAAAGCCACAAGCGCGTCATGCGCAAGCACGCCGCCGCCAACGACGAGATCCGCGCGCTCGACGGGATGGACCGGGCGATTCTCGCCGAGGCCACCCGCGAGTGGGAGGCGTGCCTCAAGCTCGGCGAGAAGAACGGCTACCGCAACGCGCAGGCGTCGCTGCTCGCGCCGACCGGCACCATCGGCCTGATGATGGACTGCGACACCACCGGCATCGAGCCCGACCTGGCGCTGAAGAAGTTCAAGAAGCTCGTCGGCGGCGGCTCCATGGAGATCGTCAACCACACGGTGCCGCGTGCGCTGCGCAACCTCGGCTACCAGGGCGAGCAGGTCGAGGCGATCGTCGAGTACATCGCCGAGCACGGCCACGTCGTCGACGCGCCCGGCCTCAAGCGCGAGCACTACGAGGTGTTCGACTGCGCGATGGGCGAGCGGTCGATCAGCCCGATGGGCCACGTGCGGATGATGGCGGCGGCCCAGCCGTTCCTGTCCGGCGCGATCTCCAAGACGGTCAACATGCCGGAGACCGCCACCATCGAGGACATCGAGAAGGTGTACTTCGAGGGCTGGAAGATGGGGCTGAAGGCCCTGGCGATCTACCGGGACAACTGCAAGGTCGGCCAGCCGCTGTCGGTGGCCAAGAAGAAGGAGGAGCCGGCCGCGGTGGCCGCTCCCGTCGTCGCCGCCGCTCCGGCGGAGGTGCGCCCGGTCCGCAAGCGGCTGCCGAAGAAGCGGTCGGCGACAGTCACCCGGTTCTCCGTCGCGGGCGCCGAGGGCTACATGACGGCCTCGACGTACGAGAACGACGAGCTCGGCGAGGTGTTCCTCAAGCTCGGCAAGCAGGGCTCCACCCTGGCCGGTGTGATGGACGCCTTCTCCATGGCGATCTCGATCAGCCTCCAGTACGGGGTTCCGCTGGAGACGTGGGTCGACAAGTTCACCAACATGCGGTTCGAGCCGGCCGGGATGACCGACGACCCGGACATCCGGATGGCCAGCTCGATGATGGACTACATCTTCCGCCGGCTGGCGCTCGACCACCTGCCGTATGAGTCCCGCGCCGAGCTCGGCATCTTCTCCGCCGAGGAGCGGGCCCTCCAGGCGGAGGGCGGCGACCCCGCCACCCTCCACGCCGGGGTCGACGAGGAGATCGAGGCGCTCGCCCAGTCCGCCCCGATCTCCCTGAAGCCGCTCCCCGTCGTCCCGGTCCCCGCGGCCCGTGTCGACGCCACGGAGTCCCACGGACGTCGCACCGCCGACGCCCCGCTCTGCATGACCTGCGGAACCAACATGCGTCCCGCCGGCTCCTGCTACGTCTGCGAGGGCTGCGGCTCCACCAGCGGCTGCAGCTAGCCGTCACCGCTTCACCCGTGAGGGGGATCCGAGTTCGCTCGGGTCCCCCTCACGCGTTTCCGGGCGAGGTCAGGGGCGCGGGTCGGGAGGTGGGAGACGCGGCGGCGGGAGGGGGAAGGCGGGTTTGAAGGTCGGGGGCGGGGTGGCCGGGGCGGGATGGGCGGAGAGGTAGAGGGTGCGGAGTTCGGCGGCGGTGCAGGGGTGCAGGCCGGTGGAGGTGACACGCCAGGCGCGGAGCGCCGGCTTGGTGGGGTGGTGGGTGTGGAGGAGGACCAGGGACGGCTCCCCGAGGACGTGGGCGGCGCCCAGGAGATCGCAGAAGGCGTCCGGGGCCGGGCGGAGGAAGGTCAGGAGCGGGGACGGGGTGGGGGAGAGAGTCGCCACGGCGTGGGCGCGCAGAGCGCCCAGCGTGACGGTGAGGGTGTGGGTGCCGGGGCCCGCGCCCGTCAGGAGGGCGGGGAGGGTGGCGGCGGCGAACTCGTCGGAACGGGTGCGCATCCAGGCCAGTTCCGCTTCGTTGGCGGACTCCTCGGCGAGGAGCTCGTCGACGGACTGGAGGGTGCGTTCGTCGTCGAGGAGCAGGGTGAGGGCGTGCAGGACGGTGGGCAGCGGCTCGCCCCGGTAGATCAGGGGCGGGAGGAGCCGCGGTTCGGCCGCGAACGCGGCGCGGGAATCGGGTGCGTCGGGAGGCCACTCCAGCTCGGTGCAGAAACGCAGGTAGGCGGGGACGTCGAGCGGGTAGAGGCAGACCTCCGCGGCGGTCCGGCCCAGGGCGTTCAGCGTTAACGCCAGGGCGTTCAGATATGCGGTGTGCGCGGGGAAAGCCCGCGACGGGCAGGCCGCCGCCAGCATCCGCAGATCCTCTTCACGGCAGAGCACGGGCAGCGCCGCGCAGACCAGCCCGACGGCCGGCCGCTCCCGCCCCGTCGATCGACGAGTCATCGTTCACCTGTCCTTTCCGCAAGAACCTTCGGTGGAGCATCGGGATCGACGGTAGGCGGCGGGTGTGACAGTTTGCGGTCGGTGCGGAGCCGACGGTGGCGGCTAGCCGTTCGCGGCGAAGAACCGGAGGCTGAGCGCGACCATCGCGGCGACGTCGCCGCCCTGCCAGCAGTGGTCGGCGCCGGGGATCAGCCGCAGCTCACAGCGCGCTCCGGCGGTGGTCAGCGCGTCGTGCAGCTCGACGCTCTGCTCGCAGGGCACGACCAGGTCGGCCTCGCCGTGCAGGAGCAGCAGCGGCGGGGCGTCGGGTGAGACATGGGCGACGGGGCTGGCGGCCATCGCCTCGGCCTGGCGGGCGGCG
>NZ_BAAGZI010000037.1:0-28334 GCF_054778695.1 Actinocorallia lasiicapitis | reverse complement strand
GGGGTGGGGTGGGGGGTCGGTAGGGTCGGGGTATGGAACGGGTGATGGTGTTGGCGGGTGGGATGTCTTATGAGCGGGAGGTGTCGCTTAGTTCGGGGCGGCGGGTGGCGGATGCGCTTAAGGGGGTGGGGCTGGAGGTGGAGATTCGGGAGGCGGATGCCGGGTTGCTGGTGTTGCTTCGGGAGGATCCGCCGGATCTGGTTTTTCCGGTTCTGCATGGGGCCGAGGGGGAAGACGGGGCCATCCGGGAAGTGCTGGAGCTGCTGGGGATTCCGTATGTGGGGTCGCGGCCGGATGCCTGTCGGTTGGCTTGGGACAAGCCGACGGCCAAGGCGGTGATGCGGGGGGCCGGGATCGTCACGCCCGACTCGGTGACGTTGCCCAAAGAGGTGTTCCATGATCTGGGGGCGGCGGGGGTGATGGGGGCCGTCATCGAGAAGCTGGGGATGCCGCTGTTCGTCAAGCCGACTCGGGGCGGGTCGGCGCTGGGGGCTTCCGTGGTTCGTCATGCCGGGGATCTGCCGGCCGCGTTGGTCGGGTGCTTCTCCTATGGGGACTCGGCGTTGATCGAGAGGTTCGTTGAGGGGACGGAGGTGGCTGTGGGCGTCCTTGAGATCGACGGAGAGGCCACCGCGCTGCCCGCTGTGGAGATCGTGCCGCTTGGGGAGCGTTACGACTACACGGCCCGCTACACGGCTGGGCAGACTGAGTTCGTCACTCCGGCACGTCTGACCCCTGAGGCCACTGAGGCGGCGCGGGAGGCGGCGCTTCAGGCTCATGCGGCTCTTGGGCTACGGCATCTGTCGCGGAGTGATCTGATCGTCGATGCGGAAGGGGTGCCTCATCTGCTCGAAGTGAACGTCGCGCCCGGGATGACGGAGACGAGCCTGCTTCCGCTGGCGCTCACGGCCGCCGGAATCAACATCACCCGGGTGTTGAGCTCCGTCTAGCTCCCCCACCGGTCAGCAGATCCCCAAAGCTGGGTCGGAAACTAGGGCTGGACCCCCAGGGCTCGAATCCGCCTACACCCGGACGGTCAGGCATCCGCTAGGGCTGGAACCCAATGGGTGGATGCCCGGGCCCCGATCCATCTAGCTGCCCCGGACCGACAGGCGTCAGCCAAAGCTGGGCCGGAACCCCAACGACATCCAGGGCTCGAATCCACCTGCGCCCTTGGACGGACAGGCGTCTGCGAGGGCCGGACCAGAACCCCTACCGTGGATGCCCGGGGCTCGAATCCGCCAAGCCCCCGGACCGACAGACATCCGCCAAGGCTGGACCAGAACCCCTACCGTGGACGCCCAGGGCTCGAATCCGCCCACACCCTTGGACGGACAGGCATCTGCCAGGGCCGGGCCGGAACCTCGACCGTGGATGCCCGGGGCTCGAATCCGTCTACGCCCTTGGACGGACAGGCGCCAGCCAGGGCCGGACCGGGGCCCCGATCTTGGATGCCCGGGGCTCAAATCCGCCAAGCCCCCGGACCGACAGACATCCGCCAAGGCTGGACCGGAACACCGACCGTGGATGCCCAGGGCTCGAATCCGCCTGCACCCCTGGACGGACAGGCGTCTGCCAGGGGTGGGCCGGAACCCGATCGTGGATGCCTGGGGCTCGATCCATCTAGCGTCCCCGGACAGGCGTCAAGCCAGGGCTGATAAGGGAAGAGCCCCGGCGGTGGACGCCGGGGCTCGAAGAAGGAGCGGGTGGAGCGGTCAGGACGGTGGGTCGGGAGCCATGGTGGAGATGATGCGCTCCAGGTCGTCCAGGGTCGCGAACTCCACGGTGATCTTGCCCTTGCGGGCGCCCAGGTCGACGCGGACCTTGGTCTCGTAGCGTTCGGACAGGCGGTCGGCGAGCTCCTGGAGCTTCGGAGCGGTCGGCTTACGGACCGGACGGCGGACCGGGGACTTGGCGGGCTCCGCCTCACGCAGGGCGATGATCTCCTCGACGGCGCGGACGGAGAGGCCCTCGGCGACGATCCGGGTTGCCAGAGCGTCCATGGCTTCCGGGGACTCCAGGCCCAGGAGAGCACGGGCGTGGCCGGCGCTCAGGACGCCCGCGGCGACACGGCGCTGGACCGCCGGAGGGAGGTTCAGCAGCCGCAGCGTGTTGGTGATGTGCGGACGGGAACGGCTGATGCGGTTCGCGAGCTGCTCGTGGGTGGCGCCGAAATCGTCGAGGAGCTGACGGTAGGCGGCGGCCTCTTCCAACGGGTTGAGCTGCTGACGGTGCAGGTTCTCCAGGAGCGCGTCACGGAGCAGATCGACGTCCGACGTCTCCCGGACGATCGCGGGGATCTTGTCGAGGCCGGCCATCTGGGAGGCGCGCCAGCGGCGCTCCCCCATGATCAGTTCGTATTTGGCGGGCTCGAACGGGCCGTCGGGGCTGACCTCGCGGACCACGATCGGCTGGAGCAGACCGACGATCGAGATCGACACGGAGAGCTCTTCGAGCGCCTCCTCATCGAAGTGCGACCGCGGCTGGCGCGGGTTCGGGGAGATGCACTTCACGGGGAGCTCGGCGAAACGGGCCCCCGCCACCATCGCCAGCGGCGGCGCCCCGCCGTCGACACCGACCGAACCGGCCGCGGGCGGCGCCGTCGGGATCAGCGCTCCGAGACCCTTGCCCAGGCCCCGCGGCTGACGTGATGCACTCATTCCCAACCCCCGAAATCATGAGAAGAAGCAGCGGAGCTCACGGTGCGACCCCGACCCACCGGTGAGCCATCTCCGAAGCGGCCTCGCTGTAGGCGAGCGCGCCGGTCGAACCCGGGTCGTACGTCATGACGGACTGCCCGTAGCTGGGCGCCTCAGAGACCCGGACGCTCCGCGGAATGACGGTCTTCAGCACCACGTCCCCGAAGTGCGACCGGACCTCCTCGGCGACCTGCGAGGCCAGCCTGGTCCTGGCGTCGTACATCGTCAGCAGGATCGTCGAGACGTTCAGCTCCGGGTTCAGATGCGACTTCACCAGATCGACCGTCCCGATGAGCTGGCTGAGCCCTTCGAGCGCGTAGTACTCGCACTGGATCGGGATCAGCAGCTCGTCACCGCCGACGAGCGCGTTGAGGGTGAGCAGGCCCAGCGACGGCGGGCAGTCGATCAGCACGTAGTCGAAGCGCGACTTGTCGTAGGAGTCCAGGGCCCGGCTGAGCCGGGACTCGCGGGCGACCTTGGAGACCAGTTCGATCTCGGCGCCGGCGAGGTGGAGGGTGGCGGGGGCGCAGTACAGGTTGGGGAGTTCCGGGGAGGCGACGACGACCTCGGCGAACGGCATGTCCTCGATCAGCACGTGGTACATCGACGGCACATCGGCGTGGTGGTCGACGCCGAGCGCGGTGGAGGCGTTGCCCTGGGGGTCGAGGTCGACGACCAGCACCTGCGCGCCGTGCATGGCCAGCGCCGCCGCCAAGTTCACCGACGTGGTCGTCTTGCCGACCCCGCCCTTCTGGTTGGCGACGGTGATGACCCTGGTCTTCGGCGGCCGGGGCCACTCCCGGTCTCCCCTCTTGGCCATGACCTCCAGCGCCGCCGCAGCGGCACGCGCGATGGGCGTATCCGAGCTGGAGGCGGGCGGCGGAACCGATGTTTCACGTGAATCCACGTTCTTCTCTCCCTCCATGCGCGGCGTGACCGACGCGGTCTCGGCTGTCCCCTGCATACTGAACGCGTGGCCAGATGACGGCTCCACCGCGGGCTCCTTATTCACATCGGGCTGCTCAGTCATGGGTTCGAGACCGACCACCCTTCTTGTTCTGCTTCCGGGATAGCACGAGCCGAACGAGCGTCGTCGGCGGATCGACCTTACCTTGGCCCACCAAGAGGAGTTCCGACTTATCCACACCCAGACGGCGCAGAACGTCGGAAGCCTCCGTCAGTTCCTGCGCGGCGCGCTCCCCCTTGAGGGCGAGCAGCTCTCCGCCGGGTCTGAGCAGGGGCAGCCCCCACCCGGCCAGCCGGTCGAGCGGTGCGACGGCCCGGGCCGTCACGACGTCGACCGCGAACTCCTTGGTGACCTCCTCGGCCCTCCCCCGCCGCACGGTGACGTTCTTCAGCCCGAGCTCCTCGACGGCCTCGTTGAGGAAGGTGGTCCGCCGCAGCAGTGGTTCGAGCAGCGTGATGTCGAGGTCGGGACGGACGATGGCGAGCACCAGGCCGGGCAGCCCGGCGCCCGATCCGATGTCCACGACCGACGCGCCCTCGGGTACGGCCTCGCCGAGCACCGCGCAGTTGATCAGATGGCGTTCCCACAGGCGGGGCACCTCGCGCGGGCCGATGAGGCCGCGCTCCACTCCGGCCGTGGCCAGGAGGTTCCAGTACCGCTCCGCGGTGGGCATGGCATCGCCGAAGACCTCGTATGCCTGCTCCGGCACGGTGGTGTCATTCGGCGGCAGCTCGTCAGTCATTCGGTCTTCCCCACGTCACCGATGGTTCCACATGGGCGCAGCCCGAGAGAAACCCGAAAGCCCGAGCCACGCATATTTCTGTCCTAGCGGACGGTTTCTCGTACCCGCGGCACCAAAAAGCCCGTGCCCCCGTCCGATCGGACGGGGGCACGGGCCGAAAAGAGCCGGTCGGCCTACTCGCTGTAGGCGACCACGTAACGCTCGGGCTCTTCGCCTTCGGACTCGCTGCGCAGTCCGGCGGCGGCGATGGCGTCGTGCACGATCTTGCGCTCGAACGGGGTCATGGGGGCCAGCGGCTTGGGCTTGCCGGTCCGCTTGACCTCTTCGCAGACCTCCAGGCCGAGCTTGGTGAGCTCCTGCCGACGGCGGTCGCGGTAGCCGCCGACGTCCAGCATCAGCCGGGTGCGGTTGCCGGTCTGCCGGTGCACCGCGAGCCGGGTGAGCTCCTGCAGAGCCTCCAGGACCTCGCCGCGCTGGCCGACCAGCTCGTCCAGACCGCTGCCGACGACCGAGACCATCGCCCGCTCGCCTTCGACGTCGAGGTCGATGTCGCCGTCGTAGTCGGCGATGTCGAGCAGGCCCTCGATGTAGTCGGCGGCGATGTCGCCTTCCTGCTCCAGGGCCTCTACGTCAGCCGCTGCGGTTTCAGCCACCGCTGTCTCCGTTCTGATGAGGTGTCCACATGTGCGGACAGGCAAATCTAACGCTTGGGGGTGCCGCTGCGCTTGCTGCGTGACTGCTTGCTCGGCTGCTTGCGCACGACCGTGGGGTTCTCGCGGATCTCGGCGGCGGCCGCCTCTTCCGCCTGGCGGCGCTTCTTGAGCAGGCCGCCGCTGGTCGGCGCGGGCGCCGCCTTCTTGACGGGGGTGCCGCCGGTGCTGGTTCCGCCGCCGTTGTCGGTGTTCGCGTCGACCGTGGGCATCGGGTAGCGGCTGTAGATGTAGTGCGACTGGGCGAGGGTCCAGCTGTTGGACGTCACCCAGTACAGGAGCACACCGAGCGGGAAGCCGAGACCGAACAGACCGAAGACGGGGGCGAGCCAGACCATCATCTTCTGGGCCGACGCCATGGGGTTGTCCGGGTCCATGGCCGGCTGGCGGCTCATGCTGGACTTCATCGTGAGGAAGGTCGTCGTCGAGGAGATGATGACGGCCAGACCGCAGACGATCAGGGCGCTGATCGACTTGGGGTCGCTCCCCCAGGCGTTGAGGAAGCTGTCGGAGATGTGGGCGCCGAAGATGTTGGCGTTCTTGGCGCTCGCGACCAGTTCGGGCGAGATGCCGTGGCTGCCGTTGTTTGGCTCGGCGTGGGCGATCTTGTTGAGGACCTGGAAGAGGGAGATGAAGACGGGGAACTGCACCAGGAGGGGAAGGCAACCGGAGATCGGGTTGGCCCCGTTCTCCTGGTAGAGCTTCATCGTCTCCTGCTGGAGCTTCTGCTTCTTCTCGCGCTTCTGGGACTCGGTGTCCTTCTTGGACGACGCGTACTTCTTGCGCAGCGCCTGGATCTGCGGGTTCAGTGCCTGCATCTTGCGGGACGACTGAATCTGCTTCACGAACAGCGGGAAGATCAGGAGCCGCATCGCCACGGTGAGCAGCACGATCGCGCCACCCCACGCCCAGCCACTGTCTGGGTCGACGATGTGGCTCAGGCCCGCGTGGATCTGGACGAGGATCCACGCTACGGCCCGATACAACGGATCAAGCGTCACCGGTCAGCTCCTAGCGATATCTGTGTCTGAAGGCTCAATGGTCGTACGTCCGGCGGAAGATCCGTTGGTACGGCGCGCAGGCACGGGATCGTACCCGCCGGGATGGAACGGGTGACAACGGGCGATCCGGGCGATGGTCAGCCAGCCGCCGCGCAGGGCTCCATGGGTCTGGAGGGCCTCGAGCCCGTAGGCGCTGCAGGAAGGTTCGAACCGGCAGGTCGGCGGCAGCAGCGGGCTAATGACCTTGCGGTAGCCCTTGACGACGCCGATGAACAGCCAGGCGACCGGACCGGTCCTTCGCTGCTCACTCACTCGATGTTCCATCTGCTCGGGGTTCGCATCACTGCCCCTTGGCCGTCTGCTTCAGCAACCGGCCGAGGGCCGAGTCGAAGTCCTTGGCCAGTTCCTCCGCGGGCGCTCCCGCCGCTTTCGGGTTGGCCCGCACAACCAGCAGGCTACCCGCCGGAAGCCGGGGCACGTGGTCGCGGGCGAGGTGCCGGAGCCGCCGCTGCACCCGGTTGCGGACGACGGAGTTGCCCACGGCCTTCGAAACGATGAAACCGACGAGGGGGTTCCCCGCCGGTTCACCGTCCGCCCCGTCCGCGGTGGACGGGTCGGGAAGATATAGGTGCGCAACGAGATGCGGCCGCCCTGCGCGATTACCGCGCCGGACGGCCAGCGTGAACTCGTGGCGCCGCCGCATCCGATGACCGGAGGGCAGCATGGTGGGTCGTCAGACCGCGATGGAAGCGCGGCCCTTGCGACGGCGCGCGGCGAGGATCGCCTGGCCGGCACGGGTCCGCATCCGCAGCCGGAAGCCGTGCTTCTTGTGACGACGACGGTTGTTCGGCTGGAAAGTACGCTTGCTCACGGCTGCTCCTGCTGCGTTCGTTGCTGCTCTGGTAGGTGGTCGCATCGCGGGCACGTTTGGTCCCTCGCAGCGGGGGCCCGCCCTCTTAGAAAACAGACGGGCACGCGTCACCACCATCGATGCGACTCGACCGTAGAACGTTACGTTCTTCTCCCACCCCCGGTCAAACGGAACGGGCTGACCAGCCTTGATCCATACCCGATCCGGCCACCGGACGAGTTATACACAGCCTGTGTACAAACCTGTGGATGAAACATGAGAGAGTAGGGGCTCCCGTTTCGAGAACGTCCCCCTGAGCAGGGTGTGGGCCCGGAATCGGGGGGCACCACTGATGCATCGCTACGGGGAGGCGCAAGCATGGACGGGCACGACCTCGAGTCGCTCTGGAACCGGTCCGTCGACGCCCTCCCGGAAGTGCCGGCGCACCAGCGCGCCTGGCTCGGAGTGACCAGGCCGATCGGGATCTTCGACGGGATGGCGCTGCTGGCCGTCCCGAACGACTTCGCGAAGAAGACGCTCGAGCAGCGTGTCACATCTCTCATCGAACAGACGCTGTCCCAGGAGCTCGGCCACCAGATCCGGGTCGTCCTGACGGTCCAGCCGGACATGTCCCGTCCGGCGGCCCCGCAGCAGCAGTACGTCCAGCCGCCCCCCCAGCAGCTTCCGCCGCAGCCGCACTACCCCGAGCCGCAGCGCCCCACCTATGGGCAGCCCTCGCCGTTCGACCAGCAGCAGCCGCAGCAGTACGAGCCCGCCCCGTTCGAGCAGCCCTACGACCAGGGCCAGCCGCAGGCCCCCCAGCAGCAGTTCGAGCAGGCCCCGCAGCAGTACGTGCCGCAGCAGCAGTCGTTCCCCGAGCCCGCCGAGCCGGGTTATGCACAGGAGTCTCCCCAGCACGGCCGGCGCGGTGCGCAGGAGCAGGCCCCCGCCGCCACGCACCACATCACCGGGCACACCTTCGCGGGCCCGCCGCAGACCGAGCAGAAGTTCGCCTCCTACGCTCCGCCGCCGGTCGAGCCGAAGCAGGAGCAGGGCTCCTCCCCCGCTCCCTGGCAGGGCGGTACCCCGGCGGGCGCCAAGACCACGATCGAAGCGGCCCGGCTCAACCCCAAGTACACGTTCGAGACCTTCGTCACGGGCGCGAGCAACCGGTTCGCCCAGGCGGCGGCCGTCGCGGTGGCCGAGTCGCCGGCGAAGGCGTACAACCCGCTGTTCATCTACGGCGAGTCCGGTCTCGGCAAGACCCACCTGCTGCACGCGATCGGCCACTACTCGCGCAGCCTCTTCGACGGCGCCCGGGTGCGGTACGTGAGCTCGGAGGAGTTCACCAACGACTTCATCAACGCGATCCGCGACGGCAAGGCCGAGGGCTTCCGCCGCCGCTACCGCGACGTCGACATCCTGCTCGTGGACGACATCCAGTTCCTGGAGGGCAAGGAGCAGACGCAGGAGGAGTTCTTCCACACCTTCAACACGCTCCACAACGCCAACAAGCAGATCGTCATCTCCTCGGACCGGGCGCCCAAGCAGCTCATCACCCTGGAGGACAGGCTCCGCAACCGGTTCGAGTGGGGTCTGATCACCGACGTCCAGCCGCCCGAGCTGGAGACCAGGATCGCGATCCTGCGGAAGAAGGCCGTCCAGGAGGGTCTGGCCGCGCCGCCGGACGTCCTGGAGTTCATCGCCACGAAGATCTCCACCAACATCCGGGAGCTGGAGGGGGCGCTGATCCGGGTCACCGCGTTCGCGAGCCTCAACCGGCAGTCGGTGGACCTGCGTCTCGCCGAGATCGTCCTCAAGGACCTGATCCCCGACACGGGCGGCTCCGAGATCACCGCGGCCGTCATCATGGCGCAGACGGCGACCTACTTCGGGATCGAGATCGACGACCTGTGCGGCGCCTCGCGTTCGCGCGTCCTGGTGACGGCCCGGCAGATCGCGATGTACCTGTGCCGTGAGCTCACCGACATGTCGCTGCCGAAGATCGGCCAGCAGTTCGGCGGCCGCGACCACACGACCGTCATGCACGCCGACAGGAAGATCCGCTCGCTGATGGCCGAGCGCCGCTCCATCTACAACCAGGTGACGGAACTGACCAGCCGGATCAAGCAGCAGTCGCGCGGCGGCCGTTAATCCTGTCGCACTAGTCACGATTTGCCCGAATTCACCGCGCTCTTTTCCACACAGCCTGGGGAAAAGTCTGTGGATCATTGGGGACAAGTCTGGGGACAACCGGTGGATAACCTGAGGATAACCAGTGGATGACTTGTGGACGTCCTGTGGACACGGAAACACCGGGGAAAAACGACCGGTGGACGAGTCGGTGGACAACCTGGGGAGAACCTGTGGGCAACCTGTGAATGGGCTGGGGACGAAGCGCGTTGCCCACAGGACGCAATGATCGACTTACCAAGACTGTCGGTCCCCTATGTCACCATTCGACACGGCGCAGGGGCCGACCGGTGGAAAACCTGGGGAGAACCGGTGGACAAGCAGGGGATGAGGTGGGGACGGTGTGGGGACAAGAATCGGTCGTCCACAGGACGCCCGGTTGCCCACAGCCCGCCGCCCACAGGACCGGTGGAGAAAAATCCGCCCCTGAGCTGCGGGGAAACAGGTTTTCCACGGTTTCCACAGTCCCTAAGACGATGACTGCTCTATGTCTAACTAAAGAAAATGATTCAGAACCAACTAGGGCCCTGGGGATCAACCTTCCCGATGAGCCCACCTTCAAAACCCTCAACGACAGGAGGCGGGGTCCGTGAAGTTCCGCATCGAACGTGACGCTCTGGCCGACGCAGTGGCCTGGACGGCAAGGACGCTCCCGCAGCGCCCACCCGTCCCGGTGCTCGCCGGAATGCACCTGGAAGCCACCGAGGAGCGCCTGAAGCTGTCGGCGTTCGACTACGAGGTCTCCGCGCAGGTGTCGGCCGACATCGACTGCCAGGAGCCCGGTACGGCGCTCGTGAGCGGCCGGCTGCTCGCCGAGATCTGCCGCGCGCTGCCGCTGAAGCCCGTCGAGGTCACCACCGACGGCGCGAAGGTCATGCTGCAGTGCGGCTCGGCGAAGTTCACACTGCTCACCATGCCTGTGGAGGACTACCCGTCCCTGCCGCCGATGCCGCCGGTCGCGGGCTCGGTCGTCAGCGACGAGTTCGCCTCCGCCGTCGCCCAGGTCGCGATCGCCGCGGGCCGCGACGACACGATCCCCATGCTCACGGGCGTGCGTGTGGAGATCGACGGCGACACCGTGACCCTGGCCTCGACCGACCGCTACCGGCTCGCCGTCCGGGAGCTCAAGTGGAGCCCGGAGTCGCTGGACGCCACCGGCACCGCCCTGGTCCCGGCGAAGACCCTCGCCGACACGGCCAAGTCGCTGACGTCCGGCGCCGAGGTCAAGGTCTCCCTGGCCACCGGTGAGGGCGGCCTCGGCGAAGGCATGATCGGCTTCGAGGGCGGCGGCCGCCGCACCACCTCGCGGCTGCTCGACGGCGACTTCGTGAAGTACCGGAGCCTGTTCCCCGCCGAGTACGCGGGCTACGCCGAGGTCCAGACCGCGGCGTTCGTCGAGGCCCTGAAGCGCGTCGCGCTGGTCGCGGAGCGCAACACCCCGGTCCGGCTGTCGTTCCGGCAGGGCGAAGTCGTCCTGGAGGCCGGCACGGGCGACGAGGCACAGGCTGTGGAGGCCCTGGAGGCCACGCTGGAGGGCGACGACATCGACATCGCGTTCAACCCCGGCTACGTCCTCGACGGGCTCGCACAGATCGGCTCAGACACCGCCAGGCTCTCCTTCACCACCCCGACCAAGCCGGCGGTGCTCACGGGCAAGCCGCTCGAGGACGGCGGGAGCCCGAACTACCGGTATCTGATCATGCCGGTGCGCCTCAGCTCCTGAGAGGTTATCCCCAGCCTGTGACACAGGTTTTCCCGCCCTGTGGACGACCGGTTCGTCCACAGGGACGGGAAGCCTGTGGACCACCTGTTGATCAATTTGTGGATAACGCCGAGTGATCATGTTCATGGTGTTTCCTGGGTAGGAGCCTCCTGTGGAGGAGTAGCTTTGACGGCGCGATCCCACAAGGAACGGACATCTCATCCCCCGGCCTGGCCGGGGATTCTCCCTACCAAGGAGCGGCATGGAACTCGGCCTCATCGGACTGGGCAAGATGGGCGGGAACATGGCCGAGCGGCTGCGCCGCGGCGGCCACACGGTCGTGGGCTACGACCGCGACCCGGCCATCAGCGATGTGAATTCCCTGGAAGAGCTCGTCGCCAAGCTCCCCGCGCCGCGCGTGGTGTGGGTGATGGTCCCGGCCGGCGCTCCCACCCAGGCGACGATCGAGGAGCTCGGCGAGCTGCTGTCCCCCGGCGATCTGGTGATCGACGGCGGCAACTCCCACTATGTGGACGACCAGCGGCACGCCGTCGAACTGGCGGAGAAGGGCATCGGCTTCGTCGACTGCGGCGTCTCCGGCGGCGTCTGGGGCCTGGAGAACGGCTACGCGTTGATGGTCGGCGGCACCGACGAGCACGTCGCGATGGGCCAGCCGATCTTCGACACCCTCAAGCCGGCGGGCCCGTTCGGCTTCGTCCACAGCGGCGCGGTCGGCGCGGGCCACTTCGTGAAGATGGTTCACAACGGCATCGAGTACGGCATGATGCAGTCCTTCGCCGAGGGCTACGAGCTGATCAAGGCGTCGGGCATCGTCACCAACGTGCCGGAGACCTTCCTGAGCTGGCAGGAGGGCACGGTCATCCGGTCCTGGCTGCTTGACCTGCTGAACATCGCGCTCGCCGAGGACCCGGACCTCGCCGACATCCGCGGTTACGCACAGGACAGTGGAGAAGGCCGCTGGACCATCCAGGCGGCTGTGGACCACGCCGTCCCGCTGCCCGCGATCACGGCCTCGCTGTACGCGCGGTTCGCCTCCCGGCAGGACGACTCCCCCGCCATGAAGGTGATCGCCGCGCTCCGCAACCAGTTCGGCGGCCACGCTGTGGAGAAGAAGTAGCAGCCTGTGGAAAACAGGGCGTCCGCTCGCCGGGCGCCCTTTTCCACAGGGCGACTGCCGTAATCTCGTCTCTCGTGCACGTCGCCCATTTGAGCCTCGCCGACTTCCGCTCCTACGCCACCGCAGAGGTGCCCATGGAGCCGGGCGTCAGCGCGTTCGTGGGCCTGAACGGCCAGGGCAAGACCAACCTCGTCGAGGCGGTCGGCTACATCGCCACGCACGGCTCGCACAGGGTCGCCACCGACGCGCCGCTGATCAGGCAGGGCGCGGCGCGGGCGATCGTCCGGGCCAAGGTCGTCCGCGACGTCCGCGAGGCGTACATCGAGCTGGAGATCAACCCGGGCCGCGCCAACCGCGCCCGGCTGAACCGGGGCTCCGTCCCCAGGCCCCGGGACATCCTGGGGATGCTGCGCACCGTCCTGTTCGCGCCCGAGGATCTGGCGCTGGTCAAAGGCGACCCCGGTGAGCGCCGCCGCTTCCTGGACGAGCTGCTCACCACCAGGACGCCCCGGTTCGCCGGGGTTCGCTCCGACTACGACCGGGTGCTGAAGCAGCGCAACGCCCTGTTGAAAACCGCCGCGCAGCAGCGCCGCGCCCCGTCCACAGACCTGTTGACGACGCTCGAGGTCTTCGACACCCACCTCGCCCAGGTCGGCGCGGAACTGCTCGCCGCCCGGATCGCGCTGGTGGACGAGCTCGCCCCCCTCGTCGCCAAGGCGTACGCGGAGCTCGCGCCGTCCGGCGGCGCGGCGCTCGAGTACAAGTGCTCGCGCGAAGGAGAGTTGTCCACAGACCGTGCACAGCTCGTGGCGTTCCTGTTGACGGGCATGGAGGAGGCCCGCCGCCAGGAACTCGCCCGCGGCACCAGCGTCGTCGGCCCGCACCGCGACGAACTCCTGTTGAAACTCGGCGACTTCCCCGCCCGCGGCTACGCCAGCCACGGCGAGTCCTGGTCGTTCGCGCTCGCGCTCCGGCTCGCCGCCTACGAACTGCTCCGCGCCGACGGCGACGACCCCGTCCTCATCCTCGACGACGTGTTCGCCGAACTCGACTCCTCCCGCCGCCGCCGGCTCGCCGAGATGGTCTCCCCCGCCGAACAGGTGCTGATCACCGCGGCCGTCCCCGAGGACGTCCCCAGCGAACTGTCGGGGGCCACCTATAACGTCACGTCCGGGGAGGTGGCCCTTGTCTGAGGAAGAGCAGCCGAAGAAGACCGGTGTCGAACTGGCGCGCGAGGCCCTGGCCCAGGCGCGCGCCGACGCCGCCAAACGCCAGTCCGTGCCCGGTCAGCGCCGCAAGAACACGGTGCGGAGCGTCCGGGATCCGCGTCGTGGCCGCACCGATCCGCAGCTCTTCGGTGCCAACATCAAGAAGCTCCTGGCCGAGCGCGGCTGGGAGGAGAAGGCGGCCGTCGGCGGGGTCTTCGGCAACTGGGCGGGGATCGTCGGGCCGAACATGGCCGCCCACACCCAGCCCGGCGCGTTCGAGGACGGCGAGCTCGTCGTCAACTGCGACTCCCCCGCCTGGGCCCAGCAGGTGCGGCTGCTCGCCGGCCAGCTCGTCAAACGGCTCAACGAGGAGCTCGGCGACAACACCGTGCGCAGGGTCAAAGTGGTCGGCCCGCAGGCGCCCAGACGTCCTGGACAGTGGCGCGTCCGCTGAGACGTTTTGGACATGCCTGGTGCCTCTGTCAAGCCGCACGTACGCACCAGTACCCCCCGGGTGCAGTAGGGGGACATCTGCTGAGAGCCCTCAGCGCGTCTCAGACGACTTGAGGGCCCGTCAGTGCCACTTTTCAGCTCCTGACCCGGTAGACTGACTGTGGGTACAGGACACTGCACCGTGCTGGCGTGCCGACCACGGCACGCCCTTAAGTGTGTTACGGGGCATACGCAAACGGTGGGTGTCCCCGGCAGGAGGCTTCCCTTTGTCGTATGACGCTAGTTCCATCACCGTTCTCGAAGGCCTGGAAGCGGTACGCAAGCGCCCCGGCATGTACATCGGCTCCACGGGTGAACGAGGGCTCCACCACCTCGTTTACGAGATCGTGGACAACGCCGTGGACGAGGCGCTGGCCGGGCACAACGACCGCATCGTGGTGACCCTCCGCAAGGACGGCGCGGTGCAGGTGCGCGACTGGGGACGCGGTATCCCCGTCGGGATGCACCCTGTGGAAAAGGTCCCCGCCGTCCAGCTCGTGCTGACGACCCTGCACGCGGGCGGCAAGTTCGACAGCCAGTCCTACGCGGTCTCCGGCGGTCTGCACGGTGTCGGCGCGGCCGTCGTCAACGCGCTGTCGACCCGGCTGGACGTCGAGGTCAGGACCGACGGCAGCCACTGGCGGCAGTCCTACAAGATCGGCGCGCCGCAGGGCCCGCTCTCCCAGGACGAGCCCGCCGAGGACACCGGAACGACGGTGACCTTCTGGGCCGACCCGGACATCTTCGAGACCACCGAGTACAGCCGCGAGACCCTGAGCCGCCGCCTCCAGGAGATGGCCTTCCTCAACCGCGGTCTCAGCATCACGCTGATCGACGAGCGCGAGGGCCACGAGGCCGAAGACGGCGAGCCGTTCAAGGTGACCTACATGTACGAGGGCGGCATCGCCGACTTCGTCCGGCACCTCAACGGCAAGAAGGAGCCCGTCCACAACTCGGTCATCGACTTCGGCGCCGAGGGCGACGGCATCGCCGTCGAGATCGCGATGCAGTGGAACGGGTCCTACACCGATTCGATCTACAGCTTCGCCAACACCATCAACACCGCCGAGGGCGGCACCCACGAAGAGGGCTTCCGCGCCGCGCTGACGGGCATCGTCAACAAGTACGCGCGCGACCAGAAGCTGCTCAAGGAGAAGGACGACAACCTCACCGGTGAGGACGTCCGCGAAGGCCTGACCGCGATCATCTCGATCAAGCTGTCGGACCCGCAGTTCGAAGGGCAGACCAAGACCAAGCTCGGCAACACCGAGGCCAAGTCGTTCGTCCAGAAGACCTGCAACGACGTGCTCAAGGACTGGTTCGACCAGAACCCGGGCGAGGCCAAGGCGATCATCGACAAGGCGTCGCAGGCGGCCCGCGCGCGGATCGCCGCACGTCAGGCCCGCGATCTGACCCGTCGCAAGTCGCTGCTGGAGACCACTTCCCTGCCGGGCAAGCTGTCGGACTGCCAGTCGACGGATCCGCGCGAGTCCGAGATCTACATCGTGGAGGGCGACTCGGCCGGCGGTTCGGCCAAGGGCGGCCGCGATCCCAAGTTCCAGGCCATCCTGCCGATCCGCGGCAAGATCCTGAACGTGGAGAAGGCCCGGATCGACAAGGTCCTCAAGAACAACGAGGTCCAGGCCATGATCACCGCGCTGGGCGCGGGCATTCATGACGAGTTCGACATCACCAAGCTGCGGTATCACAAGATCATCTTGATGGCGGACGCCGACGTCGACGGCCAGCACATCCGCACGCTGCTGCTGACCCTGCTGTTCCGCTTCATGAAGCCGCTGGTCGAGGCCGGGCACGTCTTCCTGGCCCAGCCGCCGCTCTACAAGATCAAGTGGAACACCACGGGCACCGACTACGAGTACGTCTACTCCGACAAGGAGCGCGACGCCGCGATCGCCGCCGGAGTCGCCAACGGCAAGCGCGACCCGCGCACCCGCGAGGGCGTCCAGCGCTTCAAGGGTCTCGGCGAGATGAACGCCGACGAGCTGTGGTCGACCACGATGGACCCGGCCCGGCGCGTCCTGCTCCAGATCACCCTGGACGACGCGGCGCAGGCCGACGACCTGTTCTCGGTCCTGATGGGCGAGGACGTCGAGGCGCGGCGCGGTTTCATCCAGCGGAACGCCAAGGACGTCCGCTTCCTGGACATCTGATGTCCCTTCACAACTTCTTGACCGCTGACGCAGTAAATGGGGATTAAGTGACTGAAGTGACCGAGGGGCCGCAGCACGACCGCATCGAGCCGGTCGACATCCAGGTGGAGATGCAGAAGTCGTATCTCGACTACGCGATGTCGGTCATCGTGGGCCGCGCGCTTCCGGACGTCAGGGACGGGTTGAAGCCCGTCCACAGGCGTGTGCTGTACGCGATGTACGACGGCGGCTACCGGCCCGACCGGGGCTACTTCAAGTGCGCGCGCGTCGTCGGCGACGTCATGGGTTCCTACCACCCGCACGGTGACTCCTCCATCTACGACGCGCTCGTCCGGCTCGCCCAGCCGTGGTCGCTGCGGTACCCGATGGTCGACGGGCAGGGGAACTTCGGTTCGCCCGGCAACGACCCGGCCGCCGCGATGCGGTACACCGAGTGCCGGATGGCGCCCCTGGCGATGGAGCTGCTGCGCGACATCGACAAGGAGACCGTCGATTTCTCGCCGAACTACGACGGCAAGCAGCAGGAACCGGACGTCATGCCGGCGCGGTTCCCGAACCTGCTGATCAACGGTTCGGCGGGCATCGCGGTCGGGATGGCGACGAACATCCCGCCGCACAACCTGCGCGAGGTCGCCGACGGCGTCAAGTGGTACCTGGACAACTACGGGGCGTCGGACGAGGAACTGCTCGAGGCCCTGATCGAGCGGGTGAAGGGCCCCGACTTCCCGACGGGCGCGCTGATCGTCGGCAAGCGGGGCATCGAGGACGCCTACCGGACGGGCCGCGGCTCGATCACGATGCGGGCGATCGTCGAGGTCGAGGAGATCCAGAACCGGACGTGCCTGGTCGTCAGCGCGCTGCCGTACCAGGTCAACCCGGACAACCTGGCGTTGAAGATCGCGGAGCTGGTCCGTGAGGGCAAGCTGACCGGGATCGCGGACGTCAAGGACGAGACCTCGGGCCGCACCGGCCAGCGGCTGGTGATCGTGCTGAAGCGCGACGCGGTCGCGAAGGTCGTCCTCAACAACCTGTACAAGCACACGCAGCTCCAGGAGACGTTCGGCGCGAACATGCTGGCGCTGGTCGACGGGGTGCCGCGGACGCTGCGGCTCGACCAGTTCATCCGCAACTGGGTGATCCACCAGATCGAGGTGATCGTCCGGCGGACCCAGTTCCTGCTGCGGAAGGCCGAGGCGCGGGCCCACATCCTGCGCGGTCTGCTGAAGGCGCTGGACCGGATCGAAGAGGTCATCGCGCTGATCCGGCGGAGCCCGTCGGCGGCGGACGCCCAGCAGGGCCTGATGAACCTGCTGGAGATCGACCAGCTCCAGTCGCAGGCCATCCTCGACATGCAGCTCCGGAAGCTGGCCGCCCTGGAGCGGCAGTCGATCATCGACGAGTACGAGTCGCTGATGGCGGAGATCGCCGACTACAACGACATCCTGTCCTCGCCGGAGCGGCAGCGTTCGATCATCGACGACGAGCTGGCGACGATCGTCGAGAAGTTCGGCGACGAGCGCCGCACCGAGATCATCCCGTTCGACGGCGACATGTCCATCGAGGACCTGATCGCCGAAGAGGACATCGTCATCACGATCACCCGCGCGGGCTACGCGAAGCGCACCAAGACCGACCTGTACCGTGCGCAGCGGCGCGGCGGCAAGGGCGTGCGGGGCGCGCAGCTCAAGCAGGACGACATCGTCGAGCACTTCTTCGTGACGACGACCCACCACTGGGTGCTGTTCTTCACCAACAAGGGCCGGGTGTACCGGGCGAAGGCCTACGAGCTGCCCGATTCCGGTCGGGACGCGCGCGGCCAGCACGTCGCGAACCTTCTGGCGTTCCAGCCCGACGAGACCATCGCCCAGGTGATGGACCTGCGCGACTACGAGGTGGCCCCCTACCTCGTGATCGGCACCAAGGGCGGAATGATCAAGAAGACGGCGCTGTCGGCGTACGACTCGCCGCGCGCCGCCGGCCTCATCGCGATCGACCTCAAGGACGACGACGAGGTGATCGCGGCCCGGCTCGCCTCCCCCGAGGACGACCTGCTGATGGTCTCGACGTCCGCGCAGGCGATCCGCTTCCACGCCGACGACGACCAGCTCCGCCCGATGGGCCGCGACACCCGCGGCGTGATCGGGATGCGGTTCGAGGAGGACGGCGCGATCCTCGACCTCCACGTCATCCACCCGGGCGAGGACGAGGAGGTGCTCGTGGCGACCGAAGGCGGCTACGCGAAGCGCACCCCGGCCGACCAATACCCGGTTCAAGGACGTGGGGGCAAGGGAGTGCTCACCGCTAAGATCGTGCAAAACCGCGGCAGGCTGGTGGGCGCGCTCATGGTACGTCCCGAGGACGAGGTGTTCGCTATGACGTCGAGCGGTGGCGTCATTCGGACCAGTGCCGGTGAGATCAAACAGTCCGGCCGTCAGACCATGGGGGTTCGGCTCGTCAACCTCGCGGAAGGCGGATCCGATGTCGTGGTCGCCATCGCGAGGAACGTAGAGTCCATCGAGACCGACCAGGACCTCGAGGGCTCTGTGGACATCGAGCCGGGGGAAGAGGGAAGTGAGAGCTCGTGAGTACGACCTCTAGCCAGGAGAACAAGGCGAACGGCGCCAAGCCCGCCGTCGAGGACACCACGGCCGACGAGGCGGTCCCCGCGCAGGCGGAGTCCGTGACCGAGGTGACCGAAGGTTCCGATGCGGAGCCCGGGAAGGAGTCTCCGGCGGAGGCGACGGTGATCGACCCGCCGTGGACGGCCGCCGCCGAGCCCTCGGATTCGGTCTTCGCCGACCGCGCTCCCGGCGCGTCCTTCAGCCCGCCCGAGGTGCTCGACGGTTCGGGCGCGTCGGCCGTCGAGCCGGCCCCGGTCGTCACGGCGCCTGTGGACAAGCCGGTGGCCAGCGCCGCGGGGTCGTCCCTCGGCGCCCGGCTGGGCCGCGCGATCAGCTCCTCGGACCCGGGGGACGGGAAGACGGCGCGTAAGGCGCACCTGCAGGTGTCGCGGTTCGAGCCGTGGTCGGTGATGAAGTTCTCCTTCGTCATGTCGCTGGTCTGCTTCGTGGTGCTGTTCGTGGCCGTCACGGTCCTGTACATGATCCTGAGCGGGCTCGGTGTCTTCGACTCGATCACCGAGGCGATCAACCAGACCACGCAGTCGTCGTCCAACTCGTCCGGGACGTCGGGCACGGACGCCGCCACCTGGTTCAGCGCCGGCCGGATCCTCGGCTACACGGCGCTGATCGGCGCGGTGAACGTCCTGCTGATCACGGCGCTGACCACGGTCGGTTCGGTCATCTACAACCTGGCCGCCGACTTCGTGGGCGGTGTCGAGGTCACCCTCAAGGAGGCCGAGTAACCCAGTTCGCGTTGCTCTACGAGATGCAGTAACCTTTCATCTCGTTGCCGGGGATTCTCCCCGGGTGCAACGCCCGGGCGTATAGCTCAGTCGGTTAGAGCGCATCCCTGATAAGGATGAGGCCCCAGGTTCAAGTCCTGGTACGCCCACCGGAAGAAACACCAGCTCAAGGGCCGGTTCCCTCGATTGAGGGGACCGGCCCTTCTGCGTTGCTCGTGGCGGCGGTGACGGCCAAGGGGAGGGCCGTGGAGGTGAGGGTGAAGAGGGTGGCGAGGGCGAGCCAGCCGGGGGTGCCGTGGGTGATGACCAGGAGGGTGACGATGGCGGGGCCCAGGACGTGCTGGGCGCTGAGGCCCAGGGTGAAGGTCGACAGGTATTCGGCGCGGGCCTGGGGTGGGGCCAGGGAGTAGGACAGGGACCAGCCGCCGGCCGACTGGAGGAGCTCGCCCAAGGTCAGGAAGGTGACCGCGCCCACCAGGAGCGCGACGGCGAGGGCCGGTCCTGGGAAGGCCGCGAGCAGGTAGAGGACGCAGGCCAGGGCCAGGGCGAGGCCCGCGCGGCGGAGGGCGCGGAGTCCGCCGGCGGTGGACTCGGTGTCGCGGGTGGCGCGGACCTGGAGGAGGACCGCCAGGACGGTGTTGACGATGAGGAGCGGGCCCGAGATCGAGCGGGGGGCGTCGGTGTGCTCGATCGCCCACAGCGGGGTCGCGACGAACAGCAGCGACATGTGGAGGCCCAGCACCCCGTTGAGGGCGGCGACCCGCAGGTAGGCGGTGTCGCGCAGGGCCGTCAGACGGACTTTGCCCAGTTTGGCGGGGGCGCCCGCCGGGTCGGCGGCGGCCATGCCCGGGGCCCGGGTGAGGATCACGGAGGCCAGGACGAACGTCACGGCGTTGCCCAGGAAGATCGCTAGGAAGGCGCCCTTGGTTCCGATGGCGAGGGCGATCGTCGCGAGGCCCGCGCCCGCGGTGTAGCCGACGTTGTACATGACCCGCAGCTTCGCCATCAGCGCCACCCGCTGCTCGGCGCCGACGACCCGTTCGACGATCGCCTGGTAGAGCGGATGGCAGGTCTGGTCGCCGACCGACAGCAGCGCCGAGATCAGCAGGAACTGCCAGAAACTCCCGGTGAAGGCGTAGGCGCAGAAGCCCGCCGCCCGCGTCAGGTTCATGACGGTGAGGGTGCGGCGGGGCCCGATCCGGTCGGCGATCCAGCCGACCCTGGCGAGCGAGACGAAGCCGACCAGGCCGGCCAGCGACAGTCCCGCGCCGACCTCCCCGGTCGATAGTCCGGCGAACCGGGTGAAGTAGAGGATTCCGCCCGCCAGATAGAGCCCCGACCCCACCGAATCGATCAGGCTGACGATCATCAGGGTCAGTTCGGTTCTGCGCGTCGGCGACTCGCTCATCCGCGGTTCCCCCCTCGGTCAGGCCGCTGCCGAGATCGAAACTAGGTCGTCCGGTTCCGCGCCGGATGCTCACGAGTGAGCATCCGGCGGGCGCGGCGTCTGCCTAGGGTGACCAGGCCCGAGCTCGCGGGTCGAGAACGTGGGAGGACGCGGATGCCGGACGTCACGGCGATCGACCTGGCCCAGGGCGCCGCCAAGATCCTGCTGGAGGAGGCCGCGGCGGTGGACGCCGAGGCGCTCTTCCCCGAACGCGGTCTGGCCACGCTGCGCGACAGCGGTCTCATGGGTCTGCTGGTTCCCGTCGAGTACGGCGGGCTCGGCGCCGATCTCCGGACGTTCACGCAGGTGGTGGCGGTGCTGTCCGGGGCGTGCGCGTCCACCGGGATGATCTGGGCGATGCACCAGCAGCAGGTCACGGCCCTCGTCAGCGCCGGAACGCCGACGCTGCGCGCCCGGCTGCTCCCCGAGATCGCCGCCGGACGGGTCTATCTGGCCTCGGTCACCTCCGAACGCGGCAAGGGCGGCCACTTGCTGAGCGCCCGCCAGCCGGTCGTGCCAGGCCCGGACGGCCTGCTGATCGAGCGGGACGCGCCCGTCGTCACCGGGGTGTCGGCCGCCGACGGGTTCCTGATGACGATGCGGTCGGGGCCGCGGGAGCCGGAGTCGTCGGTCAGCCTGGTCTATGTCGGACGGGACCAGGCCGAGGTCACCGTCACCGGCTCCTGGGACCCCCTGGGGATGCGGGCCACCGACAGCAGGGCCGCCCTGATCCGCGCGACGGTCCCGGCCGACCAGGTCGTCGGGGAGCCGGGAGGCTTCCGCCGGATCGCGCTGCATCCGTTTGTGACGACCGGCCACCTCGGCTGGGCCGCCTGCTGGCTCGGCGCCGCCCAGTCCCTTTTCCGCCAGTTCGTTGCGATGCTCCGCTCGCCCCGGCAGCGCAAGGCGTTCGCGTTCGGCGAGGACGTGTTCGGTATCCGGCTGGCCAGGATCCGGCTGCTGCTCGACACCGTCTCGGCCTATCTGGCGCGGGTCGTCGCGGAGGTGGAGCGGCTGGACGCCACCGGCGGCGACCCCGAGGACGCGGCGTTCCAGCTCCACGTCAACGGGCTCAAGGTCGTCGCGTCGGAGCAGCTCTTCGCGGCGGTCGACCAGCTCATGACCCTCGCGGGACTGCGCGCCGGCTATCTGCGCGACCCGGCGTTCCCGCTGGAGCGGGTCTTCCGCGATCTGCGCGCCGCAGCCCTGAACTACGCCAACGACCGGCTGCTGGTGGCCAACGGCTGGCTCACCGCGCTGGATCGCGATGTCGCGCTTCTCTAGCCCGCCGCACCGGAGGTCGCCATGACCGGCATCCAGCAGACCGCGTTCGACCGCGCCGCGGAGGTGGTGCTGCGCCGGTTCGGACAGGAACTCAAACTCGCCGACGGCCATCCGGCGCTCACCCCGGCGGAACCGCTGATCTCCGGACGGCTGGGGTTCTCGTCGTTCTCCTTCGTCCGCGCCGTGATCGCGGTCGAGGACGAGGTGGAGGTCGAGCTCGCCGACGACGTGTTCGACACCGTGCACCGCTGCGGGACCATCGGCGACGTCATCGGCGTCGTGACCCGCGCGCTGGAGCAGGAGGGCCGGTGAAGGTCCCCGACCGCTGGTACAACCTGCGCGCCGACCTGGCCCTTGACCTGCCCGACGACCTGCCGTCGCCGTACGCGAGCGGCGGTCTGCGCCCGCAGCTTCCGGCCGCGCTGATCCGCCAGGAGCTGTCGGGCGCGCGGGAGATCTCGGTTCCCGGCGAGGTCATGGACCGCTATCTCGCCTGGCGGCCCACCCCGCTGGTGCGGGCCCGCGCGCTGGAGCAGGCGCTCGACACTCCCGCGCGGATCTACTACAAGTACGAGGGCGGCAACCTGTCGGGGAGCCACAAGCTCAACACGGCCGTCCCGCAGGCGTTCTACTACGCCAAGGCGGGGGCTGAGCGGCTGGCCACCGGGACGGGCGCGGGGCAGTGGGGCACCGCTCTGGCCGTCGCGGGCGGCATGTTCGGGCTCGGGACGGTCGCGTTCATGACCCGGGCGAGCCATGACGCCAAGCCCTACCGGCGCGTGATCATGGAGCTGCTCGGCTGCCGGGTCGAACCGGTCGAGGGCAATCTCGCGGCGGCGCTGGCCGCGGCGCTCGAGGAGGCCCGCGTGGCCGACGGCACCCGGTTCGCGACCGGCAGCGGCGAAGGCTACTCGCTGCTGCACCAGACCGTCATCGGGCAGGAGGCGGCCGATCAGCTCGCGCAGCTCGGCGAGCGTCCCGACGTGGTCCTCGCCTCGCTCGGCGCGGGCAGCAACTTCGGCGGGATCGCCTTCCCGTTCCTCGGGGCGGCCCACCGGGACGGCCACACCGTCCGTGCCGTCGCCGTCGAGCCCGCCGCCTGCCCGAAGCTCACCAGGGGCCGCTACGCCTACGACTTCACCGACTCCTCCCGCCGCACCCCGCTGCAGAAGATGTTCACGCTCGGCTCGGAGTTCAAGACCCCGCCGATCCACGCCGGAGGGCTGCGCTACCACGCCACCGCGAAGATCATCAGTGCGCTGCGGGCGGCGGACCTCATCGAGGCCGTCGCCTACACCCAGGCCGAGGTGTTCGGCAGCGCCGTGACCTTCGCCCGGCTCGAGGGGATCCTGCCGGCGCCCGAGGCCGCGCACGCCGTGCACGGCGCGGTCCGTGAGGCGATCGCCTGCCGCGAGGAGGGCCGGGCGCGGACCATCCTGTTCTGCCTGAGCGGCCACGGCATGTACGACCTGGCCGCCTACGACGAGTTCAAAGCCGGCCGGCTCACCGACGTCGTCCCCTCCGACGCGGAGATCGAACGGTCGCTGGCCCGCCTGCCCGAGGTGGTCGTGTGACGGCCGTCCTGGTCGCCGGGCCCGGTCTTGCGCTGGCCGACGCGCTGGCCTCGGAGTACCGCGCCCGGGGGGCCCGCGTGCTCGGCCCCGGGACGTCCGAGGCCCCCGACGAGGTCGTCTTCGCCGCCCTCGGCCCCCTGGTCGCCGTGCCCGAGCGGGCGCTGCGCGCCGACTGGGAGGCCGCCGTCCCCCTGCTCGACCGCTGCCACACCTGGGGCTCCCCCTTCACCTTCGCCGGACCCGCACACGGCGCCGACCCCGGATACGACCAGCTCCTCGACGTCCTGACCCAGAGCGCCGTACGCGGCGGCGTCGCCCTCCGGACGATCACGACCGGCCCCGTCCTACCGGCCGCCGGGACGCCCGCCGGAGCCGCCCTCCTGGCCGCCGCACTCCACTGGACCCGCTCCTACGTCCACGACCGCGACCCCTCCCACCTCACGGCCCGCCCCCTCCGCGTCCTCGGCTCACCCTCAGCCCTGGTCGACGTCACCCCCGCCAAGGAAGCGGCCGCCGCGATCGCCGCCGGACACCCGCCCATCCCGCGCACCCTCCCGCTCCCAGAGCTCCTCGCCCTCCTCGGCACCACCCTCGGCTGCAAAGTCCTCCTCACCGAAGACCCCGCCGACCTGACCACGATCGACCACCTGCTAGCCGCCCGCCTCGGCACCTTCGCCGCCACCCTCACCCACCCCTCCCCCACCCCGTCAGGCACCGCCACCCACCTCCGAACCGTGCCAACCCCCGTCCCGTCAGACGACGACGCACACCTGCGAACCGTGCCAAGCCCCGGCTCTCCAGGCGACGGGCGGCTTCGAGTCCGGCCAGGCACAGGCTCGCCGGGTGGTACCGGACGCTCTCGAACTGGGCCAAGCTCCGGCTCGTCCGACGATGCCGAACAACTCCGGACTAGCCCAGGCTCGTCGGACGACGACGGGCGGCTCCTAGCCCGGCCAGGGTCCGGCTCGTCGGGATTGGTCCGTGATGACAGGTGGCTTCGGACTCTGCTCGGGCCCGGCTCACAGGGATCGTCGCGTGATGAAGGACGGGTGGGGGCGGAGCCCTTGGTGGTGGTCAATGCGCTTGGGCAGGGGGGTGAGTATTGGACGCGGTTGCTGGCTCGGCTCGGGGAGGGGCGTCCGGCTCTGCTGTACTCGCCCGCCGCGGACGGGCCGGACGGTGGGGTCGCGACCTTTGAGGATCATCTTGTGGGTCTGGACGACTTCGTGGTGGCGCATGGGGGCGGGCCGGTGCATCTGGTCGGGTGGTGCACCGGGGCGAAGACGGTTCTGGCTTATCGGTCGCGGCATCCTGGACGGGTTCGGTCGGTCACCCTGCTGAACCCGGCTTTTCGGCATCCCGGCCGCGCGGTGGAGCTCGACAGCGACTACGAGCGGCGGCTCGACGACGTCGCGAGGCTGCTGGGGGATCGGCCTCGGTATGCGGGGCGGATGGCGCGGGTGCTGAGCGCGGGACTGTTCGCCGAGGCGCGGCCGTCCGATGAGCAGGGCGCTGCCCGGGTGCTGGTCGCGGCGGCCCACCCCGAGCTGGACGACGCGCGGAGCCGGCCGTTCGCCGATGAGGGGGCGCTGCTGGCGTACACGGCGCAGCTGCGCGAGTTCTGGAGCCGTGACGTCCGGGCGGACGCGGCCGGGGTGACGGTTCCGCTGCTCGTCATCGCCGGGACCCTGGACGAGATCGTCACCCTGGAGGGGATTCGCGCGGCGGTCGGGGCACTCCCCCGGGCCCGGCTGGTGGAGCTGGAGTTCGCGACCCACTACGCCATGTTCGACCGGGCGCAGGAGGTCGCGGAGCTCATCGACGACCTGGTCAGGACGGTCTGAGCGCGTCCCAGAGCCGTCCCGGCGTGGTGAAGGCGTCCACGAGGCGGCTGTCGGGGATGACCGCGCTGAACTCGTCCTCCAGCTCGACGATCAGCGCGACCGCGGCCATCGAGTCGAGGCCGTACTCGCGCAGCGGCGAGTCCGCGGCGAGGTCCTGGTCGGCGGGGAGGAATCTCAGGTGGCGGCGCACGATGGACAGGAAGGCGGGATCCACGAGGGCTCCAGGGGGTCGGGTTCAGGCGGTCTGGCGGGCCCGGTCGGACAGGAACGCGCGGAGATGGCTCTGCTTCACCACGAGGTAGGAGTCGCGGGAGACGTGGATCATGCCGGTCTCCTGGAACTGCTTGAGGAACAGTCCGACCCGGGAGCGGGTCGTGCCGACGATCTGGGCGAGGTCCTCGTGGGTGAACCGGCTGGTGATGATGGTCCGGTCGCCCCGGTCGATGCCGAGCTGGTCGGCGAGCATGATGAGGATGGCCGCGAGCCGCTGCACGCTGTCGACGGTGACCAGAAGGGTGATCGTCTCCTGGAGCGCCTGCATCCGCCGGGCCTGGTAGCGCGACCAGTCGTCCACCAGGCCGCGAGCCGCGACGACCTCCATGAACCGCAGCCGGGGGATCTTCAGCAGCCTGACATCGGTCATGGCCGTGGTCGTCTCCCGCCGAACCGGCTGGAAAACACATGATTCGCCGAATATATCGTTCGCGGTGTAGACGCTAAGAATGCAGGACTTGCCGTTCTCTGAATAGGAGCTCACCTTAACGGTTCCCCTATCGATCAGGTAGAGATAAGAGTCTTTCTGTCCGACGGTGTAGATGCTGGACTTCGACTCTTTCTCCAGGAGGAACAGTCCTCCGGAAAAGCACTCACGTAGCGTCGAGACGAGCCGGTCGGAAGCCCGGTACCCAGAGATCGGCATGTCCATGAGGCAGCGCCACCCCGCGCCTTGATGAAGTGAATTTCATTAATTGTCGCATGGCAGGCGTTACGGGGCCGTTAATTATTACTAACCCGGATGGGGTTGGGTAATAAATCTCCGAGCAATTGTTGGACGGGATATGGACAGGAGTTCCGGACCGTCCACGACGATCTCGCAGGCGGCCGGATGACCGAGAAAAGCCAGGAGCCCCGCGGTGAGCCCGTACGCCCCGACGTTCGGGACGACCACGAGATCACCCGGATGCAGCTCGGGCAGGGGGACGCCCTGGCTCCAGGTGTCCAGCGGGGTGCACAGCGGCCCTGCGACGGTGCAGTCGGGAACGGTGGCCTTTCGGGCGTCAATGGTCAGCAGATCGGGCACGATCCGCGGAATTCTTCGCAGCCCCGACATTCCGCCGAGATGGTTGATCCCGGAATCCAGGACGACGAACGTGCGCCCCTTGGATTTCTTCACATCCAGAACTCCGCAGACGAGACGACCGCATCCCCCTGCCAAGTGGCGCCCCGATTCGAAGGAGATCAACGGCAGTCCGTCCCGCCATCCGGGAAAGGACACGTCCAGAACCTGTTCCAGCCGGGGCCGCAACGCCCGGAAATCCGGCCGGTCACCGGAACGGGCATAGGGCATTCCGAATCCGCCGCCCAGATCGATCTCCGACGGGCGTGTGCCGAGTGCCGCCGCGATTTCGGCGGCCAGCCGGACGCTCGTCGCGAACTGCCGGAACAGCACCTCGACGTCCTCGATATTGGTGCCCATGTACAGGTGCAGCCCGGTGACGCGTGCGGCCCCGCTGAGCCGGAAGAGTTCGGGACGGGCCAGGATCCACGAGGCGTCCGCGCCGAACACCGAAGCGGTGCCCGTCATGGACAGGCCCATGCCCGGCACGGCCTCGTCGGCGTTGACCCGCAGCAGGCAGTCGGCCTCGACCCCGGCCGCCGCCGCGTGCGCCCCGACCCTGGCCAGATCGGTGGGCGAGTCCACCGAGAATCTGCGGATCCCGTGGCGCAGCGCGGTGTCCAGATCGCGGGGGCTCTTGCCGGGGCCCGTCATCAGGACGTGGCCTGCGGGAAACCCGGCGTCCAGCGCCGCCCCGACCTCGCCGCTGGAGGCGATCTCGGCATGGCAGCCGAGCCCGGCCAGGACCGAGGCCACGTCGGGATGCGGGTTGGCCTTGACCGAGAAGTACAGCCGGCTCGGTTCGGGGAGCGCGGCGCGCAGGCCCGCGACGGCCAGCCGCAGATCCGCGCGGTCGTAGAGGCAGAAGGGGGTGCCGTGGGCGGCGCCGAGCGCGGCGAGCTCCATCAGCCGGCCACGCCCAGCGCGGCCAGCGCCCGGCGGTCGATCTTCCCGTTGGCGCCGAGCGGCAGCTCCGCCAGGACCAGGCAGCGGGCGGGCACCTTGAAGTCCTCCAGCCGTTCGGCCAGCTCCGTGAGCACCTCCCCCGCGGTGCGGTCGGCGCTCACCAGCAGCGCCGACCCTCCCCCGTCGGCGGGCGGCAGCAGCGCGGCCTGCCGGACGCCGGGGATCTCCAGCGCGGCGGCCTCGACCTCGGTCGCGCTGACCCGGAAGCCGTTCTGCTTGAACAGGTCGTCGCGGCGTCCGTCGAAGTAGAGGTGGCCTTCGTCGTCGAGGTGGCACTGGTCGCCGGTGAACAGCAGCGGACGTCCGAACTCGTCGCGCCGGAACCGCCGCGCGGTGAGCTCCGGCGCCCGCCAGTACCCCGACATGACGTGCCGTCCCCGCACGACGAGCTCGCCGACCTGCCCGGCGGGGAGAGCCGCACCGTGCTCGTCGACGATGCGGAGTTCGGTGTCGCGCAGCGGAAGGCCCAGCGATCCGGGACGGTCGAGATCGGCGTCCGGCGCGCCGATCGTCACCCGTTTGCACTCGGTCAGCCCGAACATCGACACCACGCCGAGTCCGGGGATCGCCGCGCGCAGCCGTCGCGCGGTGCCGCCCGGCAGGACGGCGCCCGAGCTCGTCACCAGCCGCAGGCTCAGGGGGGCGC
>NZ_BAAGZI010000036.1:0-28825 GCF_054778695.1 Actinocorallia lasiicapitis | reverse complement strand
CGCGCGGTCTCGGCGCGGGCCGTTCCGGCGGCGGCGATGGTGCGGGCGCCGGTCAGCGCGTCGACGAGCCGCGCCGCGATCTCGCCCTGGCTGGTCTGGTAGCCGGCGGCCGAGGCGGCCGAGTCACGGAAGAAGGCTTGCAGCACGAACGCGATGAGCACCAGTGCGACGACGAGCGTCAGCGAGAGCCAAGGGTCGATCAGGGTCAGCGCGACGAGCCCGCCGACCGTCGGCACCAGCAGGGCGACGGCCCCGATCCGCGCCTGGACGGCCTGCGCCGCCTCTTCGGCGTTGAGCCCCGTCCGGGTGACGAGCTCGCCTTCGGGCAGGGTTCTGGTCAGCGCGGGGCCGACCGAGAGGATGTGCCGGATCATCCCGGTGCGCAGGCTCGCCGCGACGGACGCGCCGACCGCCCCCGACGCCCACGTCTCCAGGGCGTCGCAGGCGATCACCGCCGCGACGAGCAGCGCGCATGGGACGAGAGGACCGGTCTCACCGGTCAGGACGGAGTCGAGCGTCCTTCCCAGCGTGTACGGCAGCGCGAGCTGAAGCACCGCGCCCATGAGCGCGAACACCACCAGCCACGGCCGTACCACCGGCACCTCCCGTCCTCACCTGCAGGGGGTCTCCTGTGTCTGCTAGTGGCAGAGGAGGAGGCTCAGGTTGCTCGGGCGGTTGGACGCGCAGCCGAGCACCGTCAGGGTGCTGCCGCCGCCGTGTCCGTGGCCGCCGCCGGGGGTCTCCATCGTCTGAAGGTCGAGCAGGGTCATGACTTTCGGTTCCTTTCGGTACTACTAGCGAACTTCACTGGTCGAACTGCCGCTGATCACCAGGGGCAGGGGGTGTGACGGCTGGTCGCACCCCCCTTCGAGGAACGGCAGTCCGGTCCGCCCGTCGAGGACGGAGCTGAGCGCGTACAGGACCCCAGCGGTCCCGGTCGCGAAGTCCATGGAGAGCCGGAGGAGCTGGTCGCCGGGGAAGGCGAGCCCGCCGGCGAACGGCAGCGCGTGCCAGCGGAGCCCGGCGATCAGTTCGGGCAGGTTCGGGTCGTCGTGCGGCAGCCCGGCGATGATCCCGGCGCGGCCGCTGAACAGGCCGGGCTGGACGAAGTAGCGGGCTTTGCCGACCAGCCGCAGCTCGGCGAGTGCCGTTTCCATCGCCGGATCGGCCTTATGGCGCAGATAACGTGCAAGAACGGGCGCGATTCCCGCCGATCCCTCTTCCAGATAAGGAAGCCGCCGCCAGCCCTGGTCGATCTGGAGCGACCCGTCGGGACCGTGGACGCAGCGCCGCAGATCTTGGCGGAGCGCGTCACCTGCCCGTTCCAGCCAGATCGCCTCACCGGTCCGCTCGTAGCGGTCGAGGAACAGCAGCGCCACCCCGGACGAGCCGTGCATCAGCCCGGCCCGTGGATGCGCGCCGCCGCTCACCTCGGGGACGTCCAGCGGCCCGCCGATCCGTTCGGCGCATTCGGCGGCCATCGCCTCGGCGGCGTCGGCGAGCCCGATCGCGGCGAGGACCAGCCCCATCCCGGCGAGCCCGGAGTAGAGGCCCAGTTCGAGCCCGTGCCATTTCTCCTCGAGGCAGCGGATCGCCAGCGCCTCCGCGCTCTCCGCATCGCCCAGCCGGTGCAGCACCCACGCGACGCCGAGCGCCCCGTCGTACAGTCCGAGCCCGCTGCCGGGCCGGAGCGCGCGCCGCACCGTCCACTCCTCGTACTCGGGGAACCGGCCCGCGCCCGTCTCGTGCAGGGCGAGCAGCACCCCGGCGGAGCCGGTAGCGATGTTGACGGCGCCGCCGCCCTCGAACTGGGCGACGTCGCCGGGGAACAGCCGGTCGTCACGTTCGGGGGTGGCGCTGGCGAGGATGGCCCGCTGCAGGTCGTCGCGGAGTTCCGGCCACGCCTCGCGGCCCTGCCCGACCACATTGTCGAGGCTCTCCAGCCCCTTGCGCGGACGGGCGTCGGCGGGCGAGTTCGTCACGGTCCTGACGGCGGCGTCGATCAGCTCCGGCGCGACCGGGAACACCTCAGTGATCAGTTGCGCGAGATGGTGGACCTTGCCCGCGTGCAGCGGCAGCGTGATCGTGGCCTGCGGCGCGAACAGCCCGAGCGTCAGGCAGGCCAGCGCGTACCTGTCGGCCTCGACTCCGCCGCGGTCGGCGGGCGCGAGGAACGCCGGATGGGCGAGCGCGGGCCTCGCGTCCTGTTCGGTGAGGGTGGCGACCTCGAAGTCGATGAGGACGAGCCGCCCCTCGTCCGTCACCAGGATGTTGTTGGGGTGCAGGTCGCCGAAGACGACACCGCGGTCGTGCAGCTCGGCGACGGCGTCGCCGACCTTCGGCAGGATCCCGGCGGCCCACGCGGTGTACTCGGCGAGATCGGTGTCCGTGCAGGTCGCGGAGGTGAGCGGGTAGCGCTGGACGAGCATCCGCTGGAGCGGGTTGCCGTCGACGAACTCGGTGACCAGGAACTCGTGGCCGCCCAGCTCGAAGTAGTCGATCAGCTCGGGCACGGTGTCGAGGCCGGCGAGCCGGTCGAGCATGTCCCGTTCGTGCCGGGAGCGCGCGACGGCGTCACGGCCGAGGGCGTCCAGGCCCGCGCCGGGACGCGCCTCCTTCAGCACGACCTTCCGGCCCGACCTGTCCGCCGCGAGGTAGACACCGCCGCCGTTGGAGAACTGGAAGACGCTCTCGATCGTGTACGGCAGCCCGGCCAGGGTGACGGCGGCCCTGGCGTCCAGATGCGGCTGGAGGAAAGCGGGCAGAGCAGCCCATTCGGGGACGCTGAACGCGACGCCCCGCACGTCGGGCACCAGCTCCCCCACGCCGTTCTCCAGCGCGAGCACCCGCTCGCCGTGCTCGTTCAGGCATTTGCGCTCGGCGAACGCCCCGTACCTGACGTACAGCGGCCCCCGCGCATAGCGCAGATCACTGAGGATGTAGGGCCCTTCGACACCGCTCAGCAGTTCGTCCAGCTCGGCCAGAACCTGTTCGAGCTCGCGTTCGTCGCGCGGGTAGAGCGTGACGAACTTGCCGCTGGACGCCCGGTCGGCGGCCTTGGAGTTCTGCATGACGAGCACGTGCTCGCCGCGGAGGAACTTGAAGGCGAGCCCGGTGCGCAGGCAGTACTCCCAGACGACGTCCAAGACGCGCCGCGCGTCGCTCAGCCCCGACGAGACGTGGATCTTCCAGCCCTGGCCCGGCAGTTCGCCTTCGGGCGTGTAGTACATCCAGGTGTCGGTGGCGTGGGACCGCCAGCCGGCGGGCACGTCCTGCTTCGCCTGCGGGTAGTCCGAGCCGTCGCGTACCGCCGTCTCGATCCGGTCGTAGAAGACGGGATCCATCTGGCAGTAGAGCTCGTACTTGTCCACCCCGCCTCCCTCCCCGTAAGTGCTTACGAGAAGAGAATTCACGAAATCTTCGGCCACGCCTAGTCACATATGGCAACTGACAGTCATGAAGATTTCATGGGCCGGGTATGCGAAACGCATACCCTCCCAGGGGAACCGCAGGTCAGGGCTTGGGGAGCCCTTGACGTCAGACGCCGTGCCTTCCCCGGGGTGGGAACGGGGGAGGCACGGCACGGCAGAGCGTCTGACGGCGGAGCGGTGCCTACTTGGCGGCGATCGCCTTCTGCTTGAGCGCCTTGCTCGCTTCCTCCGGCGTGACACCGGTGAGGACCTTCCTGGCCGCGCCCGGCGCCGGGTAGGTCTGGATCTTCAGCTGGGTGTTGAAGATCGCGGTGTTGGTGCCGGCCTTGGCTGGCAGGCCGGCGCGCAGGTCGGCCAGCACGCTGAACAGGCCGAACGGTCCGCAGTTCTGCGACTTCGGCACGCTGAAGGCGTTGTCGACGACCGTCGCGGTGATCACCTGGGGGTCATCGGGGTGGATCTCCGGCGGGCTGCCGCTGATCGGCTTGTTGGGCGCCGGCGGGCTGGTCGTGAACATCGTCAGGTTGAGCGTGATCGGGTCTGCGGTGGAACCGATCACGCAGGTGTCGCCGAGGAGCTGGTTGATGACCTTGACCTTGAGCTTCAGCCGGTAGGCGAGGGTCGGTTCGGGCGACGCGACGGGCGTCGCCGCCTCCAGCGGAAGCGCACCGATCTGGAGGATCGGCAGGAAGTCGGAACCGGGGAAGCCGAACAGGCCGCCCGTCACCTTGATAGGGCTCGCCTTGATCGGCTTGAAGATGAAGAACTCTTCGAACGTCTCAGGGTCGTAGCCGTTGGCGTAGGTGAGCTTGAGCGGGGCGACGATGTCCTGGTCGATCGTGCCCATCTTGAGTTTGCCGCCGGTGATCACCACCGCGCTGCAGATCCAGAGGTCGGGATCGGCGCCCGCGGGCAGCGCCGGGCAGTCCTCGAACGTCAAGGCGGGGGAGACCGGGTCCACGGCGGCGTGGGCCGCCGGGGCCTGGGCCGTCACCGCGAGGGCGCCGGCCGCGAGGGTGAGCGCGGTGGCGGTCGCACGCCGGCGTAGGGCTCTGCTCATCTGTTCTCCATAGGTCATCGGGGATGGGGCGTCACAAAAGCAAGGTGGGCGGGCCGTGCGGCCCGCCCACCTTTGGCTATCCGAGCTGGTCGTAGGTCTTGAAGGAGGTGTACTCCTGCAGGATCGCGGTGTTGCGGCCCGCGGCTGCCGGGGTCTTCGCGTACAGGTTCACCAGCCCGTCATAGAGGCCGAGGTTGAGCCCGCAGCGGTCCGCGCCGGGCACCGAGAAGGCGTTGTCGACGACCGTGGTCCTCAGCACCGGCGGGTCGTTCTGGACGACTTCGGGCGGGCTGCCCGAGATCGGGGTGTTGGGCAGCGGCGGGTTGGTCTGACCGATCCCGAGGTCCAGCTTGATCGGGTTGCTGTTGGTACCGATCGTGCAGTACGCGCCGAGCAGGATGTTCTGCACGCTGAACTTGAGGCTCACCTGCAGCTTGCCGTCCGCGAGGCCGAGCCCGCCCACGTACTTCGGCTGGACGTAGACGGCCGTCAGGAACGGGTCGCCGAAGATCCCGCGCTGGACCAGGTAGCGGGGCGCGCTGAACCCGCCGAACACGACCCCTTCCTCCAACGTCTCGGGGTCGAAGCCGTTCGCGTAGGTCAGGGTGATCGGCGCTGCTTGCGAGAGCGACTGCTCGATCCGGCCGATCTTGAGGGTACCGCTGTAGATCTTGACGACGTTGCACTGCCAGAACACCGGATCGGCGCCCGCGGGCAGGGCGGGACAGGCCGCGAAGCTGAAGTTCGGAAGGGTTTCGGCGTGGGCGGCGGGCGCGGCGGACACACTCAGCAGAGTTCCGCCGAGCGCGAGCGTGGCGGCAGCGGCCGGGACACGGCCGAAGAACTTGCTCATGGGGTGCTCCAAAGCAGAAGGGCGGGCCGGCGGACGGGCCGCGGCTGGAGACCGCGGCCCGCCCGGTTCAGGGATCGGGGGATCAGGCGAACGGGATCACGGACCGAGGAGGAGGTCGGCTCCCCCGGGGTTGGTGACGATCTGGAACTTGCCGTTCGCGGCCATGGTGGCCGGGCAGCGGGCGTCCGCGGTGAGCCGCTGGAGCTGCTGACCGGCCAGCTTGCCCTGGCCGTGCGTGTTCGCAGGGACGGGCTTGTTCGCGTTGAGCGGGTTGTAGACGTCGACCACCAGCGGGGTCGAGGTCGTCAGGCCGTAGTCGCAGGTGAGCGAGGGGATGCCCCAGGCGGGCAGGCTCGCGACACCGCGCACCAGGACGGCGGCGTTGGGGGCGAAGATGGTGATCTTGCCGTCGCGGCCGCCGGCGATCGGAGCGTGGTCGACCTGGCCGCCGGTGTAGGGCAGGCCGAAGGCGGTGATCGTGGTGGTGCCGCCCCGGTTGTTGGTGCAGCCGGTCGCCGTGAGGCCGGTCAGCGAGCCGTTCAGGCCGTTCGACTGGATGGAGGCGGTGAGGCTGGCACCGGTGCAGGTGTTGACCAGCAGTCCGAGGGAGGACGTGCCGGTCAGCGTGACACTGCCGCCGATGTTGGTCGCCACGATGCTGCCGTTGTAGGCGACGCCGCCGGACGTGATCGTCGCGGAGGCCATGGCCGCGGTCGATCCTGCGAGCACGAGTGCGAGCGCACCCGCGACGGGAAGCCCGATTCTGCCGATTTTCTTCATGGTTCTCCTCGTTCTAAGGGTGGGAGGCGAGGAATTCCGGTGACCGTGCTCGTCCTCTGGGCCCTTGAGGAAAAGCTGGTCGCGGCAGTCGGACAGAATCATGAATGACGGTGTTCATCAACCGTCATACGCTGAGACAATGAGCGATTTCTGTTTTTTGGATCGGCTTTTAGGCCCGATGGCAAGTGTCCGAATCACCGGCTCGGCGGACACGTCGCGGGAATGGCCCGGTGGTCACGCATCGCAGTGATGCCAGGTCGGATGAGACGTGGCTCACACCCGGCGGGGGGCCTGCCGGCAGAGGTTAGGGCGTGGTTCGACGCTGTCCGGATCCGGCCACCGACCGGTTAGGACACAGTCCCGTTCTCGGGGCCCCAACGCTCCGCGTCGGGGATCGCGAACGCCGCGACGAGCCCGTTGACGAGCGTCGGAAGCTCCTCGACCTCGCCCCGCCTGATCCGTGTGTACGCCACCTGATAGATCCCGCCGATGACGGCCTCCGCCAGCAGCGCCGGCTCCGGGTAGCGCGGGAACAGCTCCCGGATGTGCTCGCCGATCACCTCAGTGAAGACCTGAATCACCGCGTCGCGGCGCTCGGCGGCGGGCGGTCCTGCGGCGAAGCTCTCCACGATGCACATCCGCGCGCCCAGCGGCTCGCCCGCCAGATAGTCGAGGAACGCACTGAGCCCGGCCCTGGTCCTGCGATCGGCGGCTATTTCACCCCGATCGTCTCCTGACTCATTCTGTATGGCAGTCGTGACCCGTTCGATCATTTCTTCCGCGAGCGAGTCGAACGCCTGAAGGAAAGCGTCTTCCTTGTTCTTGAAGTGTGCGTAGAAAGTGGCGCGCGAAACACCCGCTCGACCAATGATCCCGTCGACCGTCAACTGCGCGTAGCCGTTGGTTCCGGCCAGTTCGATGACGCCCGCGATGATCCGCGAGATCTGGTTCTGCACCACATAGTCACGTGTCAGCGAGTGCCGCCCCGACGGCAGCCGTCCCGCTTCCTCGTCGCCTCGACCCATGCCCGCCCTCCGGCATGTCTCTCCTGCACCCGGGTCGCAGTCTCTCATAGACGGGCACCAGCACTTAGGGCGGATACCGGCCAGATCAGTCCAGGCAACCATGCGACGGAAAGTCTCAGCTTGTGAGAAGTCGTGTTAGTTGTTCTCCAAGTGGAGGGGCCTCTAGTCGGTTGTCGACGGCCAGATGCGGAACGTCCGGGGGCTCTTCCGGTCGCATTCTGATGAGGAATTCGTCGAATGCGAGCAGTTTCCCACTATCGCGATGGCTCGCCCGTGATTCCAGCCGGTGGCGGAGCGTCGCCGCGTCGGACTTTATCCACAGGAGGTGGACGGGCGGGCCGCCGAGCGCTTCGACCCAGTCCGTCCAGGCGGCGGGGTCGCGGATCTGGCCGGTGAACGGGCCGCTGAGCAGCACCGGGCAGCCGAACCCGCGGATCTCCCGCGCGGCCGCCGCCATCCCCGCGTACTCGTGCCGTTTGACGTGCTCGTCGTACCAAGGACCTTCGCGTTCACCGGGGTCACGGCCCGCGGCGGCGAGGGTCGCCGCCACGAACGTCCCGTAAAGGGTGTCCTTGTCGAGGAGCGCGGGGACGGGCCGCAGCCGCGCCAGGAGCAGCGCCGCGACGGTCGTCTTTCCCGCACCCGGCGGCCCCGCCACCATCCAGACCGCTCCGATGCCCACTGTCCACAGATTACGGGCGGAACGGTGGCGGCGGCCGAACGTTGCCTAGGGTGGGGGCAGGAGCGAGCCGAGGGAGTTACGGATGAGCGTTGCGTTGACACCGGGCGGCAACACGGGCCTCGCGGTCCCGTTGGTGGCGATCGAGGTGGCGGGGCCGGTGCCGTTGGACGTGTCGGCACTGCTGCTGGATTCCTCCGGCCGGGTCAGATCGGACTCCGATTTCGTCTTCTACAACGCGCCGACCGCGCCGGGCGTCAGTTACCGGCCGGCCGCGTCGGGCTCCGCCGACAGCATCACCGTCGACACGGCCGCGGTCCCGCCCGCCATCGAGAAGATCGTGGTGACGGCCAGTATCGACGGCGGCGGCGCCTTCGCGGGCGTCGAACCTTCCGCGATCATCCGCGACCCGTCCTCGGGCGCCGTCCTGGCCACTTTCACCCCGACGGGCCTGGGCCCGGAGAGCGCCCTCGTCATCGTCGAGCTCTACCGCCGAGGCCCCACCTGGAAGGTCCGAGCCCTGGGCCAGGGCTACGCCAACGGCCTAGCCGGCATCGCCACCGACTACGGCGTCTCCCTAGCCCCCGAAGACCCCACCCCCGGCCAGCCCACCCCCTACGGCCAGCCGCCCGCCGCCGACCACCTCCACCCAGCCCAACCTCCCGCCTACGGCCAGCCGCCGACACCCGGCTACGGGCAACCACCCCTCCCGGGCCAGCCCCCCGCCTACGGCCAGCCCGCCGCCGCGAACTACGGCCAGCCCACAGCACCGGGCCAACCACCCACACCCGAACCCGGCCAGCCGAGCTACGGCCAGCCAGGCTACGGGCAGCCTCCTGCGCCGGGTCAGCCGCCCGCTCCCGGCTACGGACAGCCCACCCCAGGCCAGTCGCCTACCTTCGGGCAACCCGCTCCCGGACAGCCGACCACCCCTGGCTACGGGCAACCACCCCTCCCCGGACAGCCCGCCGCACCCGGTCAGCCTCCGGCTTACGGACAGCCCGCCGCCCCCGGCTACGGGCAACCTCCCGCACCCGGACAGGCCGCCCCCGAATACGGGCAACCGGGCTTTGGACAGCAGCCCGCCCCTGGGTACGGGCAGGGCACCGCACCTGGGCAAATGGGTGCGCCGGGCTATGAGCAGCAGACCGGCTACGGGCAACCGCCTGCGTCCGGGTATGGGCAGGGCACCACGTCTGGGCAGCCAGATGTGCCCGGCTATGGGCAGCCGCCCGCATCTGGGTATGGGCAGGGCGGCACGCCTGGGCAGCCGGGTGTGCCCGGCTACGGGCAGCCGCCCGCGGCTGGGTACGGGCAGGGTGGCGCGCCTGGGCAGCCGGGTGCACCCGGGTATGGGCAGGTTCCGGGGCAGCAGCCGGGTTACGGGCAGCCGTCGGCGCCGGGGGGTTACGGGCAGCCTGGTTACGGGCAGCCCGGGGCGGCTGGGCAGCCGGGTGTGCCCGGGTATGGGCAGACGGGGCATGGGCAGCCGGGCGCGTATCCGCAGCAAGGGGGTGCGCAGAAGATCAGCCTGGACAAGGGGAAGGTGTCGCTGGAGAAGGGTTCGTCGGTGGCGCTGGTGAAGGGGGGCGCGCCACTGCTGTCGACGATCCGGATGGGTCTCGGCTGGGACGCCAACTCGACCAGGGGCAAACGCATCGACCTCGACGCGTCCTGCATCGCCTTCTCCGCCGACGGCCGCGACCTCGCGACCGTCTACTTCAGCAACCTCAAGGCGTTCGGCGGCGCCATCCAGCACTCGGGCGACAACCTCACCGGCAAGGGCCACGGCGACGACGAGATCATCGCCATTCACCTGGGCGGCCTCCCCCCGGAGGTCGCGTCCCTGGTCTTCGTCGTGAACTCCTACTCCGGCCAGAAGTTCACCGAGATCAGCAACGCTTTCTGCCGTCTCATCGACGGCTCCACCGACCAGGAACTCGTCCGCTTCAACCTCACCTACACCGAGCCCCGAACCGGCGTCTTCATGTGCAAACTGACCCGCCACTACTCCGGCGAATGGGAGATGACGGCCCTCGGCACCTTCGCCGACTCCCGCTCCGCCAAGGGCATGGTCACCCCCGCCCGCCCCTACCTCTGACTGCCCTCAGGAGAGAAACGGGTCGTGCTCCACCTCGTGGAATACGACCTCGACGCCCGGACCTGCCCAGATCTGCGTCACTCCACGCGAATCCGGGCGGCTGCAGGTCCGGGGTTCAGCGGTTCAGCTGTGGCCCGCTTCCGCCGCACTGCCGCCGCTCGGAGGGAGCACACGAGCCGGACGGTGCGCGCGTAAGCCTCGATACCGTCCGCGCTGGGCGCTCTTTCCACAACGCATAGAGTCACTTGTTTATGATTTGGGTTAATTCGTCGGCGCGATTTGGCAGCATCAGACCGGAAAAGCGACACCCCTCACCCCGAGAATATCGCACTGCCACACGAAGATATATTCACTGACATGGAATAATCTCCGACCGAATTCGCGTCAGACTTTCCTATAGCACGTGCATATACATAGAGCTACTTTCCCGTCACTCTATGTATATGCACGTGTTGGTTTAGGGGTCAGAGGCCGGTGTGGACGACTTGGTCGAGGGCGCTGCCCTTGACCCACTGGCGCCAGGGGAGCTGGTAGAAGCCCCAGCCGTTGTTCCACTGGAGGGGGCGCTTTGTACCGTCAATGCGGACGATGTCGCCTCGATACGACCACTTCATAAACCATTCGGCATCTTTGGTGGGAGAACGGACGCAACCGTGACTACAGTTGCGTTTGCCCAGACAGGTGGGGTCATCCATATTTTGATGGATATATTCGCCGCTGGCCGAAATACGGGTAGCCCAGGGGATTTGCTCGTCGTACCAGCCGGGGTCGCCCTTCTTCTTCCCCGGCGGCCTCATGCGCTCGACCCGCTTGTGCTCCATGACGAGGTGGTAACCGCTGGTCGTGATCTGGTGGTCGATCCCGTCGGCCCAGACGTCGCCGCCGCTGCCCATGCTGACCGGCCACTTCCTGACCAGCTTCTTGTTCTGGTAGGCCCTCAGCCACTTCGACTTCGCGCTGGCGACGATGAAGTGCGCGTCGCCGATCTTCCAGACCTGCTTGTAGTTCTTCTCGCCGTAGACCCCGCCGCCGGCCTTGACGCCCTTCAGCTTCGCCGCGAACGCGATCTTCATGTTGGGCGGCCAGTACTTCCCGTTCCTCGGCCGGAAGATCGCGGTCTGCACCCCGTTGATCCGCGTCCAGAACCACGCCCCGACCGCCGGCTTCGCCGTTTTGACGATCAGCGCCCGCTCCACGGCCTTCTTGTTCACGACCGTCCGGTTGAACTTGACGATCACCGGCATCCCGATCCCGACCTTCTCCCCCGGCATCGGCGTGACGTCGATGATCCGCAGCCCGCCCGGTTTCCCCGCCGGGTGCGCGCCGCCGCCGAGCCCCGCCGCGTCGACCGCGATCGGGGCGTCCGCTGCCGCCTTCACCTGCCTGACGGGCCCCGGCCCGCCCTCCGCCGAACACCCCGCCACCAGCACACCGCACAGCACCAACGCCAACGGCGCGACCACCTTGCGTCGCATCGAGAAACCCCTCCGGACCGAGAACCGGCCCCCGTCACCCCCGGGAGACCAACCCGCACTTTACGGACATTCCTCCTCCGACTCCCCGCCCACCCGGAAAGTTCACGACTTCTTCTCAATTCCCACCGGAAACAAAGAGATCATCGGCCCGTCGCGACCCTTACGATGTGCCGCACCCCCGTCTCAGCCCCCGGAGCATCCTTGACCGCCGACTGGAAGAACCTCGACCGCGCCACCCGCAGGGCACTCCTGCGCGGAGCCCCTGCCCCCACCCCGGAGATCGCCCAGATCGCCGTCCACGAGGCACGCGCCTATCTGGCCAGAGGCCCTTTCCGTGCCGCCGTCCCGCTGCTGGCCGTGATCCTCCCGGCCGAGATCGTCCTGCTGACGTCCGCCGCGGTCACCGGTGCGACCGTGCCGACCCAGGCGCTGCTCCCGATCGTTCTGGTCACGTTCTGGTGGGTCGCCCGCCGCCGTCTCGCCTTCAACCGCATCATCAACCAGTCCGTCGCTTTCGTCCCGGCTCCACCGCCCGCCGAACCGGCGTCCCCCGCCGCGTCCGGAACGGTCGTGTTCCCGCTGTCCCTCCGCCGCCTCCTGACGACGTTCGGCCTCGTCGCCGCGCTGATGTCCGCCCTCTTCGCCTTCTCCCTGGCCAAAGGCGACCTCGTCTATCCGACGATCACCGGTCTGGCCGCCCTGGGATCCGTCGCGGCCCTCGTCCATCTCCTGATCCACCGCCGCCGCCCGGCGCTGGTCTTCACGCCGGACGCACTCCACGTCCCCTCATGGAACCTCTCGGTCCCCTGGTCCGACATCACCGAGATCCGGCTGGCCCCGCTCCGCAACTCCCGCTCCTCCCCCCATCTGACGGTCGCCTTCCACCTGTCCGACGCCCCCGCCACCACCGCCGCCCTGAAGGGCTTCAGCGGCTTCAGCGCCCGCGCCAACCTTCGCTACTACGCCACCCCCCTGGCCTTCACCGATCTCACCCTCACCACCCCGGCCCCCGAAATCGCCCGAGCCGCCACCGCCTACACCCCCGCCCCCTACCTCCACTCCACCGCCTGAAAGAGCCCGGAAACCAGAAAGGGCCCGCTCGAGATCGTCGTCCTCGGTTCTAACGGTGGCGGATCTGGTCGGCCTTCTCCGGAATCGTGCAGGCGATCCCACGTCTGCGCAGGTAAGCGCGGTTGGCGCGGAAACCGTTTCCCACTCGCCGTACCGGATCGGCACATCCCGCCACGGCGCGCCCGTCCGCGTCCGCCACCTGAGCCCGTCAATGAGCTGCCGTTTCGGTCCACCTCGGCGGACGTCCTGCCTTCACCCCGACCGGCAGCAACGGCTCCAACGCCGCCCACTGCGCGGCGGTCAAATCACCACGACCCACCCAAAGATCATCCCAGAAGTGGATCACGCAAGTGATCCACTTCTGAAACAGGCCTTAGGGGCGCGGCCTGCACGAGGAGAACCAGCCGGTGATGGCGGCGGCCAGCGGTGCGAAGACCGGCAGGATCAGCTGGGCCTACTCCCTGGGGATCCAGAACGCCATACCTGGGACGAAGAGGACTGTGACCAGCGGCAGCAGCAGACGCCGAGGACGCTTCGCCTCCAGCCACCCCGGAAGATGACTCCGGAAGGACAGTCTCTTGCTCAATGGACGATTCACCTGCGTGGCCGGTCACGCTGACCGAAATTCTGGAGAATGACCTGGTCGTGAGCCGATCAGTGACAGAACCTCGAGGGCGAGCCGGTCGCCGATGCTTTCCGGGCGCACCGAAAGTTGCAGTAGGGCGGCATGTGGGGCTCTTTCGCTCTACGCTGTTGTTCTGCAACAGAAACGGCCTCCCGTATGTGTGGGGAACGGTAGAGGCTCTTGGGGTAGCGGTCCGTCTTGGGCGGGCTTCGCGAGGAAGACGGGTTCAGGCTACGTGCAGCTCAGGACGTTCTCCGCCGACGGCTTTCGATCACTCACTAAGGTTATGGGGATCCCGATCAGTGGTCCGACGATCCTCGCCGGGCACAACGATGGCGGTAAGACGGCCGTGCTCGATGCGCTCGGCTTCCTCGTCGGCGAGTACTCGCTCGTCAATGACGACCGCACCTATTCCTCCGCCGCAGGAGGAGACGAAGCCGGTTCTCGGATTCGCGCTCGCTGTCTGTTGACGTCGGTGGAAGGCGACTTCGTCCTCGACGACTGGGAGCAGGCGATGTTTGCGCTTCCAGGAGAACTTCGGATGCGCCGGTCGGCGAGGGAAGGTACTCAAGCTCGTCTTGAGTGCTGGATTCCGGTTCCGGATGACGAGCGGCTGCTCGATCTTCAGACCCACCTCGTTCCAGCCCTCAAGAAACTGGTTCAAGAACTCGGCCTGTCCGCCGCCTCTCAGCGCCGAGCTGACCTTGAATGCGTACTCAGGTCCTACGCAGCGGAGAACTCCGGATCGCAGGGCTGGGTGCCTGCTCCTGTCGGCTTGGAGGCTCGTCTGCCGAAGCTCCTGCGCTTCGACGGGAGGACCCCGAAGCCGAATGACGCCGTGCGAACGGCCCTGATGGGGCGCTTCAAGAACCACATGCAGGACGACGTCATGAATGGCACTCTCCGTGACATCGAGGAGCAGGTTCAGGAGCGGCTGAGGATCGAGGCCAAGTCGCTGTGCGATCACATCAAGGAACGCTGCCCCGATCTGGCCGAAGTCGCGGTCAGCCCGAACGTGGCCCTCGACTATGGTCTCAAGAGCGCCGAACTAGTGATCGCCAAGAACTCCGGCGAGCCCATCAGCCTCGATCGGTCTGGTCAGGGAAGCGCACGGAGGATCTCCCTCGCCGTCTGGGAATGGACGAGCGACCTTCTCTCAGAGGACGCCGCCAGTGGCGCTGAGACGGGCGAGCAGGAGCAACCGCCGCCGACCACCCAGACCATCATCGTCTATGACGAACCCGACACCCACCTCGACTATGACCACCAACGCAAGATCATGAATCTGGTCCGCCGCCAGAGCGGAATCCCCAACGTCCGCGTTGTGGTGGCCACGCACTCGATGAGTCTGATCGACGGAGTCGATATCGGCGACGTCGTCAACCTTAAGCTCCGCGACGGCCGCACCATCGTCGAGCGCCTGGGCGCCGACGAGCATGAGGCGATTGACCTGCACCTGCGGCAGATCGCCGCCTCCGTCGGCCTCCGGAACACCGTGCTGCTGCATGAGCGCTGTTTTCTCGCGGTCGAAGGAGACACCGAACAGCGGTGCGTCCCCCTTCTGTTCCGGCTCTCCGAAGGACTATCACTCCAAGCCGCGGGTATCGCCCTCTGGGCTTGCTCCAACAATGAAGGTGCCCTTCATCTCGCCAGCTATCTTCACAAACACGAGCGCTCGGTGACCCTGATGATCGACGCCGACAGCAGAAACCAGGCGAAGGGACTGTTTAAGGAGAAGCGCCTCGCGGAGTTCTTCGGCCAGAAGGCCCTCGCCGAGATCGTCAAGTTCGTCGGTGAACCGGACGGTTTCAATGAACTAGAAGAGGTCTTCGACGATCGCGTGTGGGTTGAGACCGCCAACCAGATCTGGCCGCGCACGCAAGGCCAGTGGTCGACCGCCGATTTCGCGAGCCTCCGGGGCGTCGGCAAGAAGTTCAGCTCGGAGGTCGTGCTCCTTTTGCGAGAGCACAGTGAGCAGGCCCCCAGCGGTAAACCTGAGATGATGTATCAGATGGCCCTCCGCCTGACATCGAGCGAGGATGTTCCTCAGCAGCTCAGAGAGATCTTCAGCGAACTCAGATCGCGAGCCTCACGGTAAAGTCGGCCTCGCCCGCCTTGTTCCTCTTTACCTTGCGCCTCGCCAGCATGCGTTCCTTCCGCTGCTCCGCCGACGGCGCTTCCCACCTGTGCCAACCGACGGGCGGCTTCCACCGCTGAAAATGTGTTCGAGCTTCGACTCCACACCACCGGCATCCGTCGGGCGGTGGCATCGCCTTCCAGTGCTCCTGCTGGTCTTCGCTCATGTCTCCCTCCGTCGAACATACTTCCCCATCCCACTGACAAAATGCCTGGGTGTCGGTGCTAGTCTCCGGTCTCCGTGGCCCGACAGAACCGGCGTTAATCGCTGCGCTCGGAGTCCTGGCCATGACGGGCGCGAGTCCGGTCGCTGCGGCAGACGCCAACTGCTACTAGACCGCGGACAACGGGATCCAGATCTACGTGTGCCCGGCCACCTCACCAGGCACGGACCCGGGCAAACCCCCAAGGACTCCGACGGGCATCGATCGACCCCGCTGTGGCCGAAGCCGCTGGCAAGCTCTGCACTGAGCTCGCTAGAAGAAGGACTGCCGCTGCCGCACCTGTGCACCGCCTCCCCGCGAAACTGCTGCAATAGGCGCTCAAACTGCTGAGTCCCTCGGCTCCCCACACCCCAGACCGCACCGCCGGGCGGCACCAATGCCGCTGTCGGTCTCTCGGTTTGGGTGTGGGTGGACAAGGCGTCGTAGAAGCCGATCACCCAACGGGCAGCAGCCGGAGCGGTGTGGGCGCAGGTCACCGCGACCCCAGACCAGCTTGTTCTGTACCTCGGAGACTGCGGCGAGGAAACTGCGACAGGCCCGGCATCGCCCGGGCAGGGCGCAGCACGAGCGACTCGCCCCGCAAATTTCCCCCGCTCCTCCCATGACCAACGAACTCAGCCTTCACGATGACTGCCACCCTGGTGTGGCGCGCGACCTGGCAGCAGCGCCCCGTGAGCTGCCATGAGTCGCAGCGGGCGGCGCAGGCCCGCAGAGGTAGAGCCGCTGTCACCGGGCCCAGCGGAGCCGCGTTGTTGGTAACGCTGTGTAGCGAATCGAGACAATCTTTGGCGATTAGATTCTTGTCGGCGCGAATCCCCAGTTAGAGGGCCACTTCTGGGTGGATCATGCTCTAATCATTGCCAGAAGCGCTCGCTCAGGGTTTTCCCGCCGTCTCGAGCGCACCCGAGCTAGGGAGATGAATATGGCCAAGGGCCACCGTTGTCCGCTCTGCGAGACCCACACCGTCCAGCCAGTGAGTACCAACCGGTTGAAGTGTTCGGCTTGCAACACCGTCTTCGACAAGGCGCGCATCACTTCCAGCTGAGGACAACTGGTTATCTCTCGGCATGACCTGTCCCGTCCGTCGCTGCCCGTTCCGGACTTCGGCGGATGGAGACGGGACGAGGCGTTCTCGATGCCGCGGCTCGTCTACCGAAGGAGCGCGATCAGTGCGTCCAGTTTGGAGAGTTCCCCGGGCTGAGGGGATGCCTGGAAGGCCGTGTCCACGTGTGCAGCCAGGAGGCGGGGCCGACCGTGTTGTAGCCGGTGGTGGGCCATTCGTCGGCGCTGTTGGCCCAGGGACCCGGCAAAGTCGCCTGAAAACCGATCACCAAACGGGCCGCAGCCAGCGCGGTATGGGCTAAGGCCACCGCAACCCCGATCCGTCTCGTCCTGCGTCCGGGAGATGGCAGCGAGCAGACCTGTCCGAGGCCGGGAGTGGCGTGGACCGAACGCGCTGCGGGCGGTGAGCCTTGCACCCATCGCTTCCTCCGGTCGTCGGGGCGCCAGCCGGACTCAGCGTTCCCGATGACGTCACGGTGGTCTGGTCAGCGATCCTGAGCGCTACACCGCGACCTCCTCACAGCTCGTCCAGGACGCGGGGAACCGCCTCGGTTCTGCCCTCTGGGGCACCCAGAATCGGTAACCGCAACCAACGCCGAAAAATGACCAGGTGCGGAGGATGGGAGATTTGAACTCGCGATGGTGTTGCCACCAAACCGCGTTAGCAGACCGTTCACCCTCGTACAATCCCGACCGACCCCGCCCGCCGAGCTTGCTCCCTCGCCGCTCAACGACCACATGCCAGGCGGTCCCATTGGTGTCAGCGCGGTGCCATCGCTGGGCGGCAAGATGCCCCGCCGTTCACGGGGAGCGGCAGGGCGTCGGGTGTTTGGGTGCACGCGTCTCTCAGGTTGCGGGGCAAAAGGCCGGCGCGTCTGGCGTGAGCCGGAAGGCGAGGGCGTCGGAGTAGGGCGGCTCTGCTCGGAACTCGCCGACCTTGACCCATCCCCAGCGGAGGTACTTCTCGTATGCCGGAGCGTCGAGGACGGCCGCGAGGGTGGCGTACGGTTCGGGCCGTCCGGCGAGGAGCTCGTCGAGGAGTGCTTTGCCCTTGCCGTGCCCGCGATGTCCGGGGAGCAGGATCAGTTCGACGATGGCGAAGACGTCACTGTCGGCAAGGGGTTGCGGTGGTGGGGTGGTGTTGGCCCACCAGCTTCCGGCGTCGAGAGCGAAGCCGGTGGCGAATCCGGCGAGGGCGGCGTTCTCCTCGACGGTGACGAGGGCGAAGCCGGGGCTGAGGATCTGATTCCGGAAGCGGCTGACGAACCGGTCGCGGCTGTACTTGGGAGCGGAGCTGTACGGGGGCTCGGCGTACACCTGCTCATACACATCCGCGAGGTCGTCGATGAGCAGCTGCGCTGCCTTGCGATCGTGGTGGTGGAGCACGGTCATCTCGTGGTGTCGAGGGCGAGGAGGTCCCTGTACCCGATGGCTGTCGGGGTGGCGCTGACGCTATCCGGCATCGCTTCGAGGACCAGGTGCGCCCCCCTCATGATGGCGTTCGTGCGCTGGTCGGGGGCAAGTCTGGTGATGGCTTGCTCCGCGTGCTGGACGCCTTCGGTGACGTGCCCGTCGATCACGAGGGACTGGGCGCGGAGCAGGTCGATCTGCGCCCGCTGGCGCCGCATCGCTCGGGGGTATAGGGCAAGGGCCTGATCTTGGGCGTGACTCGCTTCGGCGGTGTTCCCGGTGCGGGTGTGGACGTAGGCGATGGTGTGGGTGAGGGCCGTCTCGGGCCACACGTCAGTGGCTAGGCGGTCCTCAGCGGTACCTTCCCGAACGCGCCCGAACCTGGTCTTAAGGGCGTCGAGGGCGGACTCGGCGTCGCTTTCGCGACCTTGGACGGCGAGTGCCTGGGCTCGGGCAGCGAGCGCTTCCATCACGGAGACGCTGCTGCCTGCGCCCAGGGCGATGGCCTCGTCTGCTCGGCGCAGCACCACTACGAGGGGGCGTTGCGCGTACAAGGCGTTCATCGCTTCGTAGCCGCGGACCCACACCTGCAGGTCAAGGTCTGACGAGGCGTCAGCGGCGTGCCTGGCGGTGGCCCACCAGTCGCGGGCGTGCCGGTTGTCGCCCATCGCCGACGTGGTCATGGCCATGAGTGCGGAGAGCTTGCCAGCAGGGGCGGCGAGGCCGCGCCGGATCCCGTCGGTGCGAGCGGCTTGGAGCGCGTCGTGCAGGCCGGCCAGGTCGGCGGCGAGGTCGGACAGCAGCTCGGCGGGCGGGCGGGTGAGGAAGGCATGCCCGTACTCGAAGGCGATCTCTTCCCAGTCCTCGACGGAGTGGTCGGTGCCCAGTGCCCCGGCCACGGCGCGGCGGATCGGGTCAAGTGCTTCGGCGTGAAGGGATCGCTCAGCCCCGAGAACCCCGAGACAGGCGAGTAGGTGTCGACGCGTCTCATCGACGTCCGGCCTGATGGCGTTGTGGAACAGGTCCGCCTCGTTGACCTCGAACGCGGCGGCGTAGGCAGCCGACCAGTCCCGGGGAAAGTGCTCGCCGGTCTCCCAGGACAGGATCTGCCTGGTCAGCGACGTCGTGTCCTTCCGCTGGATCCCCGATCCGCGTAGCAGTTCCCGCGCCATCTTCGGTTTGGACCAGCCGCGACGTTCGCGTTCGGTCTGGATGCGTTGCGCCCATGCCGGGCGGGCTGAGCTGGTGGTCATGTGCGTGCACCTTCGCGTTGACCCCGGCACCCGGAGACGGAAGTCTCCGGGTTCTCTCGGTCAGTATCGGCCTCGCTGGCCACAGTTCGCAGGCGGTCAACTTGTTCCGACCAAACGGACTGAAGAAACGGGGTCGCAACGGTGTACGCGAACACGGAACAGCAGCAGGACGAGATTGCGGCCGTTCAGAAGGACTGGCCTGCCTGGAGGATCTGGCGGGCCTCCGGCGGGTCATGGATGGCTACCCGACGGGTCACGGTCGAGATCTACGACGTGAGCGAGAGCAGGGGGAACACCCTGATGGAAGACAGCCGGGATGACCTCGTCGCCCGACTGAACGCGCAGGAGGACAACCACCGCACGGACAGCTAGAGGTGGCGCCGTTCCCGACCCCGGCCACGCACTGGCACGTGTCGGCGCCGCGACGCGACAGCGCCAGGCGGTACAGCCGAGCCGACGCGTTGACCGCGCTCCGCCTGATTCTGGCCGCCGATCACGCGGTGATCCGTGACCCCGGCTTCGTGGCCGCCCTGGCGGTCCTTGACGCGGGGTGGACGTCCGCCCGCGTCGGCCCCCACCAGTACGTGGCGTACGCGTGCGCCTGCCCTGAACTCCCTGTGAGGTAGCGATGTCGATCTTCCGGAAGTCCACACGATGGTCATGGACTCGCCCGCGCCGGACGTCGACCACGCCAGCGGTGTCGCGGCGATCCGGGTCGACACCACCTGAATGCACTCCGGGAGCGGGGCTGACGGCGCGCGCCTCGCCCCGGAGGTGTGCGATCTCTTGCGGGTCTGCTGGGACGGCATGCTTAGGCGGGGGGTCCCGAAGTATGTGATGGGTTCATTCCCTTCGGGCGATACCGGCCAGATGCTGTGGACGAGGTCGTGTCGCCCGTTAAGCCTGTTTGGTCTCGTCGAGATGCTCTGTGAATGCTGGTCTGTCCAGCGGAGGGATGTGCGGCTCGAACGTCCTACGAAGATGTGTGGCGATTTTGGTCCCTGGGGATCCGCCCCACTTTCACGGGCGCTCCTGGGGGCCTGGGGGTCGGCTGCACCCGATGGCCGCAGAGGGGGCACCGTTGGGGCAGACATGGGCCCGAAGCAGCGCCCCTGAAATGATCAGGGAGTCCGCCCATTCGGACGGACTCCCTGATCAGCGTGCGGAGGATGCGAGATTTGAACTCGCGATGGTGTTGCCACCAAACCGCATTAGCAGTGCGGCGCCATAGACCGTACTAGGCGAATCCTCCAGAGTCCCTACGGGACGGACCTCAGGTTACAGGGCTTGGGCGGATGCGGCAAAGCCAAATCCCCGGGGTGGGCGTGGACGGCGTCCGACCAGGTCAGGGGGTGGGCGGGGTGCAGGTCTTCTGGAAGGTGTCGGCGGCGGTGGCGAGGCGGGTGCTGGCGGTCAGGCCGTCGGGGCCTGAGGGGGTGGGGGAGGTGACGGCCTTGGTGAGGAGGTCGAGGGCGTCGGCGATCTCGGTGGCGGCGGACTTGACGGCCGGGTCGTCGGCGGACGCGGCGGCCGTGCGGATCCGGGTGGCGGTCTTGGTGTAGGTGTCGGCGAACTGCTGGACGTTGGCGGTGCCGGACGCCGTCTGGACGAGCGGGTCGGTGCCGAGCGCGGTGATCGCTTCGGTGATCTCGGTGCAGGAGGCCTGCCGGTCGGGGCCCTTACTCGTGGAGCAGGCCGTCGCGAGGAGGAGTGCGGTGGCGATCAGGGTGGGGAGCAGGCGCATGAGGGGGGCTCCTGGTGGGGGTGGTCCTGGACGGGTGGGTGAACAGTAGTGGCCGGGCGGGGAGCCGGGAAGTCGCGGCCGAGGTCGGTGTCGTCGCGGAGCTTCGCGACGGCACGGGACACGGTCGACTTGACGGTGCCGACGGTGACACCGAGCCGTTCCGCGATCTCCGCTTCGGAGAGGTCTTCGTAGTAGCGCAGGACGACGGCGGTGCGCTGCCGGTCGGGGAGCCGGTCGAGGGCGCGGGTGAGGGCGTCGTTGAGCGCGCTGCGCTGGGTGTGGTCGTCGACGGGCTGGTCGGGCAGGGCGTCGGTGGGGTAGATCTCGAGTTTTCTCCGGCGCCACCAGGAGATCTGGGTGTTGACCATGGCGCGGCGGACGTAGCCGTCGAGGGCGCGGTGGTCGTGGATGCGGTCCCAGGCGAGGTAGGTCTTGGTGAGGGCGGCCTGGAGGAGGTCTTCGGCGTCGGCGCGGTCGCCGGCGAGGAGGGTGGCCGCACGCAGCAGTGCGGGGCCGCGGATCGCCACATAGGCGGAGAACTCCGCGTGCGCGGTTTCGCCCACTCCCGACCCCCGACCCGAGATCTTGTGAATGATCGGTACTTTGGCACGGGGACCGTAATTACGGCTTCACTTGGACCCTATTTTCGGTTCAACCGGGTGGTGGGATGTTCTACCGAGTGGGGTAAATCCACTCCGCGATACCAGCAGTTATGGACAAATTGGTCGACAGCGCTTCGAGGGTGGGTCACTGTAACTCTTGACAAGCGGTGTGCAATCCGACGACGGGAGAGTTGATGCTACGTCGCCGCCGACTGCGGTCGGCTGTGCTGGGCGCCTCCCCCGAACGCATGTTGTCGCCGGGGGAACCGCCGTTGCGCGCCGTGGAGGGACGGATCGTCGACGCGAGCCCGCACCTGCTGGTGCTCCGGCACGGGGTGCTGGAGCTGCGGGTGCCGATGTCGTTGCAGACGAAGGTCTGGTACGGCGGACGCGCCGGGCTGAACGAGCTGGTGACCGGCCGCGACGTCGTCGTCCGCCCCACCGTCGACGGCCTGGGCGCGGACCGCATCTGGGTGGACATCGTCCGGGTCTCGGGCCGGATCGTCACGACGGGCAAGGGCGTGGTCGAGGTGGATCAGGGCCCGCACCGGCGGCGCACCCATGTGATCATCCCCAAGCAGACCCAGAGCCAGATCCTAGTCCGCCATCCGCGGATGGCCCCGGGCGAACTGTTCGACGTGATCGGCCGGCGGACGTCGCACGGTGTCGTCGCGGTCAAGCCGGGTTCTGCGCAGCCGAGCGACGTCGCGCGCCCCGCGCCGCGTCCCGGCGGCGCGGTGATCAGCGGGACGGCCACCTGGTTCTCCGGTGCGGGCCGCGGCGCCGCCTACCCTCGCCTGGACCGCGAAGGCGACGCCGGCGGCTGCCCCGACGCCCCCGACCCGTGCGCCCCGCTCCCCTATCTGTCGGTGGGCAGCGGAGTGAAGGTCCGCAACGACTGCAGCCGGCGCGCGTCCGATGTGATGGTCCTGGAGTGCGGCTGCAACGCGGCCCGGTTCTGCGACCGGTGTGTGGAGTGCGGGACGTCGCCGCGCGGCCGGATCGTGGAGCTGACCCCGGCCAGCTTCGTGGATCTGGGCGGCGATCTGGAGAACGGTTGCTTCAACGTCACCTTGGCGGTGAGTGAGTGATGGCCTTCCCGAGCTGGAACGCGCTGTGCGAGGCGCAGGTGCTGCTGCTGCTGGCGGTGTTCCTGCTGGCGTGCGTGGGCAAGGCGCTGTCGCCGCGGGACCGGCCGCAGTTGGCGTGGGCGGGGCTGGAGGCGGTGCTGTGCGTGCTGCTGCTGGTGTCGGGCCATCCGGCGGTGCGGCTGGTGACGGTGATGATCCTGGTCGCGGCGACCTGGATGCTGGGGGAGTTGCGCACGCGGCGGCCGTCGGAGGGGTGCGGCTGTTTCGGTGCGATCAGCTCGACGGTGATCGGCCGCCGGACGGTCCTGCGGACCGGGCTGCTGACCGTCACGGCGGCGGGGGCGCTGGGGGTGCGGTCTTCGGGCGTCGCGGTGGCCGCCGAGTCGTTCGGCTGGCGGGGCCTGTTCTTCGTGGCGGAGCTGGTGCTGCTGCTGGCGATCTCGCCGGAGCCGGTGGCGCTGCTGAAGCGGACGCGGATCCCGTGCGACCGGCGCGAGGTGCCGCTGAAGACAACGATGGACGTGCTCAGGGCGAGCGAGCCGTGGCGGGTGCACGGCGCGGAGCTGGGGGAGCCGGCCGAGGTGTGGCGGGAGCTGTGCTGGCGGTTCGTGGTGTTCGAGGTGCCGGACGGCGAGCTGGTGTTCGCGGTGTCGCTCGGCGCGGACCGCGAGGTGCGGGTACGGCTGGTGGAGGAGGTCTCGGACGCCACCGAGACAGGCCCCAACCCAGCTTATGTACTCGTATAACGATCTCTAGCTTTCTTGCTAGAGACCTGAATAAAAGGATCGTCACTCGGGCTGGGCGCGCAGGAACTTCCCGAAGTGGGGCACCGTGAACGCCACCAGACCGCGTTCCGCGCTGTAGATGAGGCCTTTCTTGATCAGTCCGTCGCGGGCCGGGGAGAGGCTGGACGGCTTGCGCCCCAGCTCCTCGGCCACCGACGAGGTGAGGACGGGATCGTCGCCGAGCACGGCCATCGCCCGCATGTAGTCGCGTTCGGCCGGGGTGGCCCGCTCGTACCTGCTGCCGAAGAACCCGACGGCCAGTTCGCTCTCGGCTTCGGGTGCGGCGACCTTGATGTCGTGCTCGGTGATCGGGGTCTGCGGCGCGAGATCCCACACGACCTTCGCGTACGCCTGGACGAAGTAGGGGTAGCCGTCGGCGGCGTCGTACAGGGCGTCGAGGGCGCCCTGGGTGAACGTGACGTCCTCGCGCCCGGCGGGTGCGAGGAGCGCGTGGTCGGCGGCCTCGCGGTCGAGCCGGTCGATCCGCGCGTAACGGAACAGCCGCTCGGAGTAGGACTTGGACGCGCTGAGCACCGCGGGCAGGTGCGGCAGCCCGGCCCCGACCACGATCAGCGGCCCGGACGTCTGCGAAAGCTCGTGGCAGGCGGCGCACAGCGCGGACACGTCGTCGGCGGGGATGTCCTGCATCTCGTCGACGAACAGCCCGATCCCGACCCCGAGATCGGTCGCGACGGACGCGGCGTCCACGAACAGTTCGGTCAGATCGATCTCGAGATCGCCCGAGTCGGCGCGGCCGCGCGCGGCGGGCACGTCGATCCCCGGCGACCAGCGGTGCACGGACGCCTTCTGCCTTCCGGCGCCCTCCTGCCCGGCCTGCGCGAACGCCTTGAGCACGCCGAGGAACTCCTCGATCCGCTCGGGCGCGCGGTGCCGGGGCGCGAGCTCCCGCACCGCGGTGTGCAGCGCCGCGGCGATCGGCCGCCGGATCGACTGGTCGGGGCGGGCCTCGATCTTGCCGGTGCCCCAGAGCCGCTGGATGGCCATCGAACGGAAGGTGTTGAGCAGCACGGTCTTGCCGACCCCGCGCAGCCCGGTGATGATCATGCTGCGTTCGGGACGGCCGCGGGCCACCCGTTCGAGCACGACCTCGAACTGCTGGAGCTCACGGTCGCGGCCGGCGAGCTCCGGCGGGCGCTGCCCGGCGCCGGGGGCATAGGGATTGCGTACTGGGTCCACGCTCTCGGACTCTATGAGGGCGTATAGCTGTGGCCGTAGATTTCCATAGAAACATCTACGGCGTGTCGCCAATACAGGCAAGTTCACCCCCAACCGGACATCGAACATTCCTTCGACCTGTTCGAACACAGTAGCGTAAGGCTCGCTCGACTGTCTGCCGCCCTGTGGATTCTTTTGACGGGTAAACTCCGACCATGGGAGAACCCCGCTGGCTGGACGACGCCCAGCAGCAGCACTGGCGCTCATACCTCCAAGGCAGCACCCAGCTCTGGGATTCCCTCGACCGCAGGCTCAAGTCCACCGTCGGGCTGACCATGCCGGAGTACGAGATCCTGGCCCGGCTGTCGGCCGCTCCCAACCACACCCGCCGGATGGCCGAACTCGCCGACGAGGTGCTCCAGTCGCGCAGCCGGCTGTCGCACACGGCGTCACGGCTGGAGGCCAAGGGCCTCGTCTCCCGCGAACCCTGCGCCGACGACCGGCGCGGAATCAACGCGATCCTCACCGAGAACGGCCACGCCCTGCTGGAGAAGGCCGCCGTCGACCATGTGGAGGCCGTCAGGGAGTACCTGGTCGACCTGGTCAGCGAGGAGGAACTGGCCGTCGTCGGGAAGGTGTTCGCGGCGGTCGCCGAACGGACCCACGGGCTCAGCTGAGGCCCGTCGCGTAGCCGACGGTGAAAGCCGTCAGGGCCAGCCAGCCCGCCATCATCCCGAACCCGAACGGCCGCCAGAACCCGCGCACATGCCACGCGAGCAGCGAGCCGAGCCCGAACGCCACCGCCAGCAGCACGACCGCCTGCGGCACCGCCGACACCCGGTCGTCGTGGAGCGGCACCCACATGACGAACACATTGATGATCGCGTAGACCGCGAACCCGAGACCGGCCGAGATCCGCACCCCCCACGACGGGACGGGGCCCAGATAGTCCGGCCAGCTCAGGCCGAGCCCGGTGTCGGGCCGCTCGGGCCGCACGGGCTGCTCTTCCTGCTCCAAGCCGAACAGCTCGTCAGAGAGTGTCGGCCGTTCCTCAGATGCCGTCATACGCGATCCTGGTCCGATGGAGTCGTGTACCCATCAAACAAGGTCCATGGCGGCGAAACTGTCGCTGACGGCACTGACCCTCGCCATGTCGGCCGGATGTGGCCAATCCGATCCCGACCCAGCGCCGTCGCCGCCGCCACCGGCGCAGACCTCCGGCTCCTCGTCACCCTCGCCCGAACCCTCTCCCACCGCGACCGATCTTCCGTTCCGTGCGGAGATCGGGCCGGTGAACCGCGAGATGCTCCGTTATTCGTGGCGTTCCGGCTGCCCCGTGGGCCTGAAAGACCTCCGCGTCATCACCATGCCCTACTGGGGATTCGACGGAAAGACCCATGACGGCGGCAAGCTCGTCGTCAACGCGAGCGTCGCGAAGGACATCGCCGCGACCTTCAAGAAGATCTACGCCACCAAGTACCCGATCCGCCGGATGGAGCTGGTCGACAAGTACAAGGGCGACGACTTCGACTCCATCGAGGCCGACAACACCTCGGCGTTCAACTGCCGGGCGGCGACCGGCTCGTCGAACTGGTCGCGCCACGCCTACGGGCTGGCCGTCGACCTCAACCCGTGCGAGAACCCCTACGTCGTGCGCGGCGGGGAGATCGCGCACAAGAGCTGCGCCAAGTACTACCGGACGCGCTCCGCCAAGGACCCCGGCGTGATCACCGCGGGCGACGCCGTCGTCCGCGCGTTCCGCGCCATGAAGTGGAACTGGGGCGGCGCGTGGGCCGGGAACGTCAAGGACTACCAGCACTTCTCCAACGGGCGTTAGATCCGCCAGAGCTCGACCTCACCGGCCTCGGTTCCCGCCGCCAGCAGGGAACCGGGGGCGAAGGCGACGGCGTTGACCAGCTCCGACGTGGCGATGTCGCCGGGCCGGACCGACCAGTCGGCCGTCCCCCACAGCCGGACGGTGCTGCCGTCCGCGCAGGCCAGCACCCCGCCGCCGGGCGCGAAGCCCAGCGCCTTGATCGCCTTGCCGGTGCCCTTGAGGGTCTTGCGGGGACGGCCGTCCTTCCAGAGCGCGATCGTGCCGGTCTCGCCGCCCGCGGCGAGCCACCGGCCGTCCGGGCTGAAGTCGAGCACCGAACCGACGCCGGGCGAAGCCCCGACCTTCTTGCCGCCCAGCCACACGCCGTCCACGTTGACCTGCGCGAGCTCGCCTTCGGCGCCGGACGCGATGGCGAAGCTGCCGCCGTCCTTGCGGGCCAGGGTGCCGGTCTGCCTGCCGGTGCCGACCTTCCAGCGGGAGATCTGCTCGTTGCTGGCGATCACGAGCTGCCGGGAGTCGGGCGAGAACGCGAAGGAGTTCTTCTGCTCGCCGAACAGCTTTAGCCGGTGCGCGGGCTCGGCGTCGGACTCCGTCTCGGGCAGCCGCCACAGGAACACCGACTCGTCATAGCCGCCCGCGGCGAGCCACCGGCCGTCCGGGCTGAACGCCAGCGCGAACACCGCGCTCTGCGGCCCCTTCAGCGTGGCGATCCGCTGCCGCGTCGCCGGATTCCAGAGCTGGACGGACTTGTCGCCCGTCCCGACGGCGAGCACCCCGTCCGGCCCGACGGCCAGCGACTGGACGGAGTTCGCGCCCGTCTTCAACACGTCGACCTGCTCGGGGACGGCCGGCTGCTCCGCCGTCGTCTGCACCTTGCCGGGTGGTGTGTCCCGGTTCGCCCAGGCGAGGGTGGCGCCGGTGAACACCAGCAGCGCGACGACCGGCACGAAGTAGCGGTTGCGCCGCACCCGCCGCACCTTCGCGGCGCGCGGCGCGCGCGACGGCAGCGTGAGCTGGCCGCGGCCGGCCGGCTGGGTGGCGCCCGCCAGGAGCAGCGCGGTGTCGGACGCGGTGAGCCGCTGCCCGATGTCCTTGTTCAGCAGCCCTTCGAGCAGCGGCTCGAGCATCCCGGCACGTGTCATCGGCCGGTGCGGCGCGGTCAGGATCGTGTGGAACACCTGGTTGGCGTTGGTGCCGGGGAACGGCTGGTACCCCTCGACGGCGTAGTAGAGGGTCGCGCCGAGCGACCACAGATCGGACGCGGGCCCGGCCTTGTCGCCCTTCGCCCGCTCCGGCGAACAGTAGGCGGGGGCACCCATCACGAAACCGCTCTGGGTGATGGAGATGTCGCCTTCGATGGTGGCGATCCCGAAATCGGTGAGGACGGCCCGTTTCTCGGTGACGATGACGTTCGACGGCTTCACGTCGCGGTGCACGACCCCGGCGGCGTGCGCGGCCCGCAGAGTCTCCAGGAGCTGCAGCCCGATCTCGGCGACCTGCTCGACGGGCAGCGGCCCGTCCTGCTTGACGACGTCCTCCAGTGACCGGCCGTCGAGGTACTCCATCACGATGAACGGGCAGTCGTCCTCCTCGACCACGTCGTACACGGTGACGGCGCCGCGATGGTCGATCCGGGCGGCCGACCTGGCCTCGCGCAGCGACCGGGTGCGGCGTTCGCGCCGCTGCCCCTCGGCCAGATAGGCGGGCAGGTACAGCTCTTTGACGGCCACCTCGCGGTCCAGGCGCTCATCGTGGGCGCGCCAGACCACGCCGAAGCCACCCCGGCCGATCTTCTCCATCAGCCGGTACTGACCGGCCACCAGCCGGCCGACCTGAGCCACCACAGGAAAGAAGATAACGACCCCAGGCCGCGCTGCAAAGGGACCTAACGGACAGATGCGTAGACGATGACATTCGCGGTGTAGTGTCCGCGGCCCTCGTCGAAGCTCCCGCCGCAGGTGACGAGGCGGAGCTGGGCGTCCGGGGTCGGGCCGTAGACGGCCGCGGTGGGGAACCTGTCCTTCGGATAGGTGACGACCTGGTCGACCGTGAACACGACCGCGACGCCCTTGGCGTCGACGACCGTGATCTCGGCGCCCTCGGCGACCTTGCCCAGCTTCGCGAACACGCCAGGCCCCGTCCTGGAGTCGACATGACCGGCGATCACCGCGGGGCCCGGATCGCCCGGCTGGGCGCCGTCGCCGAACCAGCCGGCCTGGGCGGCGTCCTCCGGCGGGACCACGACGCCCTTCGCGTCGGTGCCGAGCCGGATCAGCGAACCGTCGATCCCCAGCGACGGGATCCGCAGCCGCTTCGGATCCGCGTGATCACGCGCCCCCTGTTCGGAGGGGGTGACGGCGACCTGCCCCGGCACCGCGGACCAGCCCGCGGCGGGCGTCTGCGCG
>NZ_BAAGZI010000035.1:0-29284 GCF_054778695.1 Actinocorallia lasiicapitis | reverse complement strand
GGGGTTTCCTGTCGGTCTTGGCCTGACGTGGTCGGGTTCTGCGCCGTAGCCTGGGGTGAGGACTTCAGGATGTGGAGGCGGGCCGATGGGCGGCGGGGCGGCGGAGTCGGTGGGTGTGCGGGTGGCGCGGTGCCGGAAGCGGCGGGGGTTGACGCAGCAGGGGTTGGCGCAGCGGACGGCGTATTCGCGGTCTCATATCGCGCAGGTGGAGAAGGGCCACAAGGTCGCGACGCCGGCGTTCGTGGCGGCGGTTGCCTCTGCTTTGGGTGTGAGTTCGGCGGAGGTGTTCGGTCAGCCGTATGTGGGGGAGTCGCGTCGGGATGACGCGGTGCACGCTCCTATCGCTGACATTCGGCGGGCGTTGGTCTTCGTGGAGGTGGCTCCCGAGCTTGACGGGCCGCCGAGGTCGGTGGAGGTGCTGACGGCGGAGCTTGCGGACGTGCGGCGGTTGCAGGCGGCTTCGCGGCATACGCAGGTGGGGGTGCGGCTTCCGGCGTTGTTGGAGGAGTTGACGTGGCACGCGCACGCTTCGGAGGATCCGGCGGTGTGGGCGTTGTTGTTCCGGGCGCAGGAGGCCGGGGCGGATCTGTGCCGGAAGCTGGGGTATCACGATCTGGCGAACGGATGTCTGGATGCGGCTCGGGAGTCGGCGGGGCGTTCGGATGATCCTCATTTGCCGGTTCTGGTGACGTTGCGTAGGTCGTTGTTGTTGGCGGCGGTGGCGCAGTGGCGTCCTGCGTTGACGCTGCTGAATCGCGCTGCCGGGGCGGTGGATCGGGAGCGGGAGGACGCGGGTGAGGTGCTGGGGACGGCGCATTTGCGGAGTGCGGTGATCGCTGCTCGGGGTGGGGACGCGGGCGCGGCGTGGGACCACTACGGTCAGGCGTCCGAGATCCGGACGGAGATGGGCGGCCAGCCGGGTGACGTGCATGGGGTCACGACCGGGTTCACGCCGTCCAACGTCGCGATTCATGGTGCGGCGGTCGCGGTTGAGTTGGGCGATCTGGATGAGGCGTCGCGGTGGGATCGGGAGATCGGCGAGCGGGTGCTGAAGGGCCTGGTTCCGGAGCGGCGGGCGCATCATGAGATCGACATGGCGCGGATGCACGTGGAGACCGGGGATTACGAGCGGGCGACGGCTCGGGTGCTCGGCGCGGAGCGGACGGCCCCGCAGATGACGCGGTTCCATCCATCGGCACGCGCTGTGGTCGGGCATCTGGTCGATGTGCGGCGCACGCTGCCGGAGCCGTTGCGGGGCTTGCAGACCAGGATGGGTGTGTAGCCCGCCGATCGTGGATGTTCCAGGCTGGAACAGTACAGGCTGTCACGGGCTGGACCGTTGTCGTCATGGAGACGGAGAATACGGAACAGACGGAACAGCGGGCTCGGGCGCTCAGCGCGCTCGGTGAGGCGCTGGACAGCGAGGGTTTTACCACGCGGGTGGTGCGCGCGGCGGGCGCGGCCCCGTTCCTGCGGGTGACGAGCGGGCACGCGGAAACCCTGTCGGAGAACGTGACCTGTACGTGCGACGCCGCCGGGCCCATGATGTATGCGTATTCGTGGGGTGATGTGATCGGCCCGGTGAGCGAGATCCCGGCCGCTGTCGCACGTCTGGCGCATGTCTTGGCTCCGCTGGATGCTCCCGAGGCGGCTGAAGTGCGCGTGGCGCCGGTCGAAGTCATCGACGTTTCGGACCCGGCGCAGGCCCGTCGCGCGGCACTGGAGGCATTGGCCGCCCTGCTGGCCGAGCAGCAGTACGTCGTGCGGGTAGGCGAGTTCCACCTGGTCGCCGCCGATCGGGTGGGCGAAGGTGCCCGACTGGTGGAGGTGTGGTGCCAGGCTCGCCCGGATCGGGGCAGCCGTCTCTGCTTCACCTGGGCGGGCGGCGCTCTGGTGTGTGCGGCGGACCGGCCGACCGACGCACTGGTGGCGGTGAAGACGGCGCTTCTGCCGAGACCGCGGTGACCGCGCCCGGGCCTACGGGTCGTGTTCCGGACGGGGTGGATGCGCGGCTGGTGCTGGCCCGGTTGCGGGCTGAGTTCGCCTCGGTGGGCTTCGTGGCCGATCCGCCCGCTGGTCGTTGGTTCGCGGTCGGGCCGCATGGCTTGTTCTTGTCCGCGACGTCCCCGGTCGAGCTGCGGGCCAAGGTGCTGGCAGTGATGACCCGCCGCCGGACGGGCTGATCTCGCGGGGGTTCAAGGGTTGCGTTCGCCTGATCGGCCCGGACGGTCCTCGGCGTAGAAGTACTACGCCTTGGAGGGCAGAGTCATGAAGAACATTCCCGTGGACACTACGAGCCTGACGTTCGTGTGCGTCGCGCAGCCGCGACCGAAGCTGGCCGACAGGGACACCGGTGAGGTGAAGGTCGACAAGGACGGCCGGACGGTCTTCCAGGTCGGCCTGTCGGCCGTGGACGCCCTGGGCAGGGTCGATCTGCTGAACGTGTCGGTGTCCGATGATCCTGGCCTGAGGCTCGGGCAGATCGTCACGGTCGCTGGCCTGGTGGGCAGCCCCTGGCAGCGGGAGGACCGGGGCCGTCACTACGCGGGCGTGGCCTATAAGGCCGACCGGATCGTGGCTTTCCCGGTGCCCGAGGCGGCCCCGGCCCGCGTCGCCAAGTCGTCCGGTTGAGGGGCGGCCTCATGCCCGGCCTCGGAACCGAGCTCACGATCGGTGTCGTTGTCGTCGGGGCGGGCTTGTGGGCGTGGAGGCGGTGGCATCCGGTGTCGTTCTGGCTGCTCATCGCCTTCCCGGGCTCCCTGCCCGGCCTGTATGCCTCATGGCGGCGGGTCTCGGGCGGCTGCGGCCTGACCCTCCGTCCGAGGCCGCCCGCCAAGGGCCTGCCCGACCTGGTGCCCGGCCTCGGCCTGGCCCGGCCCACGACTGCGGGCTGGCGACTCCCGGTACGGCTGCTGGAAGGCCAGGTCCCGGCGGACTACGTGGAGGCGGCCGAGAAGCTCGCCCACGCCTGGCGGGTCCACGCGGTCCGGGTGATCGAGTCCGGCCCCGGCCGGGTGGTGCTGTCGGCTTACCGTCGTGATCCTCTCGACGCGGTCAACGTGCGCTCGACCGGCGGAGAGTTGCTGACGGTCGGGGTAGGCGTGCTGGATGACGGCCGCTCGTGGGTGATCGATTTCAGGGTGGTGCCGCATTGGCTGATCGCGGGTGCGACGTTGTCGGGGAAGTCGAACCTGGTGCATGCGATCGTGGCCGGCCTGGCGGGGCAGCCGGTGGTGCTGCTGGGCATCGACTTGAAGGGAGGTGTCGAACTCGGGCCGATCGAGGCCCGGTTGTCGGCGCTGGCGACCGACCGCACCGAAACGGTGCTGCTGCTGGATGAGGTGCTGGCGGAGCTGGCCGCGCGGAGAGCGCTGTGCCGCACGCACGGCGCCCGCGAGATCTGGACGCTGCCCGAATCAGTCCGGCCACTGCCGGTAGTGATCATCGTGGATGAGGTCGCTGAGCTGTTCCTGGCCGTCGACCGGGCAGAGAAGGACCGGGTGGCGCGGGCGGGAACGGTGTTGCAGCGGATCGCCTCGACCGGGCGGGCGTTCGGGATCTATCTGGTGGTGTGCGGGCAGCGGATCGGCTCCGATCTCGGTCCCGGCGTGACCGCGTTGCGCGCCCAGCTCACTGGTCGGGTGTGTCACCGGGTGAACGACCCGGAGACCGCGACCATGGCTTTGGGCGATGTGAGTAAACCGGCCGTGGTGGAAGCGCGGGCGATCCCTGCGGTCGCTCCTGGCGTGTGTGTCGCGCTCCTGCCCGAGGGTGGGTGGCGGCGTGCCAGGTCCACCGAGGTCCCGGACGCCACCGTGACCGCGACGGCCAAGAGGTACGCGGCGCTGGCCCCGCCCTGGCCGCTCGACACCTCCGGCCAGGACGTTCCTGGAGACGACGGTCAGGCAGCGTAACCGCAGGTCATCGTCTTGTGGTCGGTGTCCACAGGTTGACGATCGGCGGTGTGGACGCAGGGGTTGCCGCGAAGAGGTTCGCCCGCACGGTCCCTGGCATGAACCAGACACTTACACCACCGGGACCAGGCGGGTTGATCGCCTCCCTGATCAGCCCGGCCGTCGCCCAGCAGATCACCGAACGGACATCCCGGCCCGACTACGGCCGGTGGGCAGCCCGCACTAAGGCCCTGGGCGGTTGCGCCCAGCCGGTCCACCTGACCGGCCGCGCCGATCACGTCCACGCCACGACGGGGGAGGTCGTCGGGTCGTTCTCCTCGGAGGGCGAGCCGGACGGGCTGTTGCGGGTGGCGTGCAAGACCCGCCGCGCCTCCCGCTGCCCGGCCTGCGCGGAGATCTACCGGGCCGACACCTACCAGATGATCCGCGCCGGCCTCGTCGGCGGCAAGGGCGTACCCGCCACGGTCACCGCTCATCCGGCGGCGTTCGTCACGCTGACCGCACCGTCGTTCGGCCCGGTCCACACCCACCGCGCCGGTCGGGCAGGAGCATGTCATCCCCGGCGCGGAGCCCAGCCCTGCCCGCACGGCCGCATCCCCTCATGCACCACCCGCCACCAGCCGGGGGACGACCGTCTGGGGACACCGCTGTGCCCGGACTGCTACGACTACACCGGGCAGGTCCTGTTCAACGCCCTGGCGCCCGAGCTGTGGCGAAGGTTCGCCCTCGCGCTGCGACGCCGTCTCGCCGACATCGCCGGTGTCCCGGTCAGCGTGCTGCGGGACGTGGTGACGGTGTCGTTCGCGAAGGTCGCCGAATTCCAGAAGCGAGGCGTCGTCCACCTGCACGCTGTGATCCGCCTGGACGGCCCCGATGGCCCCACCGACACGCCGCCTTCGTGGGCGACACCGGCGGCGCTGGAAGCCGCGGTGAGGTCCGCCGTACCAGCCGTCACCGTCTCCTCTCCGGCCTCACCGGAGATGCCTTCGCGGGTGTTCGGGTGGGGCTGTCAGGTCGACGTCCGGCTGATCGAGTCCGGCGGGAAGCTGACCGATCAGGCGGTCGCCGGGTATGTGGCGAAGTACGCGACGAAGGCCGCTGAGTCGGTCGGCACCCTGGACCGGCGGCTCCGTGAAAGCGACCTGCCGATCCTCGATCACCTGGTGCTGTCCGACCACGCCCGCTCGCTGATCGTCGAATGCGTCCGGCTGGGCAGCTTCCCCGAACTGGAGCACCTGCGGCTCCGCGCGTGGGCCCACATGCTCGGGTTCCGGGGGCACTTCTCGACCAAGTCCCGCCGCTACTCCACCACCCTCGGAGCCCTCCGCCAAGCTCGCATCGACCACGTCCGCGCCCAGCACGCCGATGCCGTCGGCCCGGAGCCGGGAGAGATCTTGGTGATCGGGGAGTGGGAGTTCGTCGGCCAGGGCCTCACCGCAGCCGACGCGGTCCTGACAGCCGCGCTCACCGGCAAACCGCTTCCCGACATCGTGGTCAGACCGGTGCGGTTGCGGGACAAGCCGGTCACGGTCGGCGGTGCCCGATGACCAAGACCAGAACTTCCGGGCTGTTGACGGTGCCGGACCTGATGGCCTCGTGGCAAGTGTCGCGGCACAGCGTCTACAAGCTGATCCGCTCCGGGCAGCTTCCCTCGCTGAAGATCGGCCGGTTGCGGCGCATCCCCGCTGAGGCGGCTGCTGAGTGCCTGCGTTCGCTGGGCGGTGACCTCTGATGGCCCGGCAGCGCGCAAACGGTGAGGGCACCGTCTACAAGCGAGCCGACGGCCGATGGGAAGCCGCCGGATACCTGACCACGACGGACGGTAGGTCCCGCCGGGTCCGGGTCTACGGGAACACGCGGAAGGAGGCGATGGACAAACTGATCGGGAAGATCGCCGCGTCCCGCAAGGGCCTGCCGGTCGCCACCGACCCGACCGTCACCGTCGCCGCCTACATCACCGCGTGGCTGACCGGCGTCGCCATGCACAAGCTCCGGCCCACGACGTACGCGACCTACGACCGGTACGTACGGACCTTCATCGTGCCCGGCCTCGGCCACAAGCGGCTCGCAGCGTTGACGCCGAAGGACGTACGAACGTGGCTGCAGGACACCGCCCTGGTGTGCCAGTGCTGCGCACGCGGCTGGGACGCCCGCCGCGACCCGAACGCCCGACACAAGACGTCCCGGCCGCGCTGCTGCTCGATCGGCCAGTGCTGCGAACGCAGGATCAGCCTGGGCACGCAACGGTATCTGCGGTGCATCCTGTCGGCCGCGCTCGCGCACGCCGTCCGCGAGGACGAGCTGCCCCGCAACGTCGCCTCGGCCGTGCGGCTCGGCGAGAAGACCCCGGACTTCCAGCCGTTCACCGCCGCCGAAGCCCGCGCGTTCCTCAAGGTCGCGAAGAACGCGCGGCTGGGGCCGTTGTTCGAGCTGGCGTTGCGGACCGGGCTATGGCGCGGAGAGATCCTGGCCCTGCGCTGGGCAGACCTCGACCTGACCGCCGGGGAGATGCACGTGCGGCACACCCTGCAACGCGACCCGACCACCCGCGCCTACGTCTTCTTCCCGCCCAAGACCGCCTCCTCACAGCGGCGGATCATCCTGCCGAAGTCGTGCGTCATCTCGCTGACCTGCCACCGGGCCCGGCAGGACGGCGAGCGACGGGCTGCAGGGCAGCAGTGGCAGGAGCAAGACCTGGTGTTCTGCAAGCCCGACGGCCGGCCGATCGACGGGTACCAGGTCAACCGGCTGTTCACCGACCTGTGCGCCTTCGCCCACGTCCGCCGCATCCGTTTCCACGACCTACGCCACACCTGCGCGACCTTGCTGCTGGAACAGGGCGTCGACCTCGTCACGATCAAGGAACTCCTCGGCCATGCCCAGATCCACATCACCGCCAACGTCTACGCCCACGTCCGGCCCCGCCTCCAACGCTCCGCCATCGAAGCCATGAACACCGCCCTCAACGACCCCGACGACGACACCACCGCGTAGCACCAGCCCTCCGAAGCCCCGTCGGTGCCCTCCAGCCCCGGCGGGGCTTCGCGCTTCCCGAGACGGCCCCGCCGTAGGATCGCCGAGAAGACGAATGTCTGCCTGTGTTGCCGTCACCACTGCCGTCAAAACAAGTGACGAAACATAACGCAGCGAACAAAGAGCAGGTAGAGGCGATGGCCAGCGGCCCATAAACCCCTGAATTCCGGTGACACCGGCACACCTACTATGTACTCGCAGGCAGCGTGCCGGTGCTGGTGCACAACCAGCCGCGCTGCGAGTTCTTCCTGGACACCCCGGACCCGTCAGAAATTGATCTTGGTTCGCTGGTTAAGATCAAAGAAAAGCAATTGGAGAAGGCTCTTAAGAGCTTGGGTGAGGATCCGTATGGGTTTAAAGCGGACTGGGTTGGCAAACCTAACGTTTCGAGGTTCGACGCCATGCGTGATGCTGACAATAGGGTTGTTCTCGTTAGCAAGGACGGCAAGATCATCGTTCCGACCAACTATAAATACATCCCATGACGGCCTTCCGTGTATATCTCAGGGTTGTCAGCGGGTCTATGCGACCTGAGGAGATCACGAGATCTCTCGGTGTGGAGCCGGACGAAGAGGCTGCGCTGGGTACCCTCAGGCGTCCTGGTGGGGCTCCTCGCGGTCATACCACCTGGATCCGTAAGGCAGGTGCGGCGAGGCCAGAGGAGTGCGAGTCGAGGATCCTGGCTTGGGGTGAACATTTCGCGCAATCCTTGCGCCGGCTCGTCGGGGAGACTGACGCTACCGTGACACTTGAAATAGTCCAAGAGATAAGGGACTTGGAGGATTCGCGGCAGAAGGGGATTTTTCTTAGCTCTGCGCTTATTGAATGGCTTGGTATCGCTCGAGCCTCCATCGATATTGACCAATACATCTACCATGATTGTCCCGAATATGATTGACTTCATAGGATCAATATTGATGGTGTCATCGTTCTCCTTATTGCGGCTATGGGGTCCGAAAACGTGAGCGGGATCGCTCGGCGGGCGGGTCTGCCCGTCTGTGTCGCCGTCAACGTTGACCTCACGGAGAGACGGCATTTGGAGGATTCCTCTAAACGTCGTCTGCGTGTTCCAAAGCGTGAGGCGGAGCCGGGTCGGCCCCGGAGGGGCCGAAGCCCGGCGGGGGCCGCGCGGTGTCGGCGGCCCGCGGAGCGGGTCGCCCTTGAAGACGTACAGAAAGTCCTCATCGTGGGAGTGGGTTTCCTGTCGGTCTTGGCCTGACGGGGTTGGGTTTTGCGCCGTAGCTTGGGGTGAGGGCTCTTCAGGATGCGGAGGCGGGCCGATGGGCGGTGGGGCGGCGGCGGAGTCGGTGGGTGTGCGGGTGGCGCGGTGTCGGAAGCGGCGGGGGTTGACGCAGCAGGGGTTGGCGCAGCGGACGGCGTATTCGCGGTCTCATATCGCGCAGGTGGAGAAGGGGCATAAGGTCGCGACGCCGGCGTTCGTGGCTGCTGTGGCGGCGGCGCTGCGGGTGGATCCGGCGGAGGTGTATGGGCAGCCGTTTCATCTGGCGGGGCGGGAGGATCGGGTGCACGCGGCGATCCCCGAACTGCGCCGGGTGCTGGCCTACGTGGAGGTGGGCCCCGAGCTGGAGGGCCCGCCGCGCGCCCTGACTGCGCTGGAAGCCGAGGTGGCGGCGTTGCGGAAGCTGCTGCTGCAGGCCAGGCTCTCGCAACTGGGCGGGCGGCTTCCCGCGTTGCTGGAGGAACTCACGTTCTGGGCGTATGAGTCCGACGAGCCGCAGGTGTGGGCAGTGATGAACCGGGCGCACGCGCTGGCGGTGAGCGTGACGCGGCGGCTGGGGTATGGCGGGGATTCGCTGGCGTGGATGGCTCGGGCGTCGGAGTCGGCGCGCCGGTCCCAGAACCCGCATCTGTCGATCATGGCTGCTGCTCCGCACGCGCTGCTGTTGATGGGGATGAGCCAGTACAAGCCGGCGTTGACTCTGCTGGACCAGGCGGCAGGGGGCGTGCACGACGATCTGCCGGATGCGGGGGAGGTAGCGGGGTACCTGGCGTTGCGGTCGGCGATCGTGGCCGGTCGCGCTGGGCGGGCATCTCAGGCGTGGTCCTATTTCGGGACGGCGGGGGAGATCGTGGCGTCAGGCCGAGTCGGGAAGTCGGTGCACAGCGTGCAGTTCACGTCGGCGAATGTTGCGATTCATGGTGCGGCGGTCGCGGTGGAGTTGGGGGATCTGGATGAGGCTTCGCGGCGGGATCGGGAGATCGGGGAGGAGGTTCTGAAGGGGCTGGTGGCGGAGCGGCGGGCCCATCATGAGATCGATATGGCGCGGATGCATGTGGAGACCGGGGACTACGAGCGGGCGACGGCCAGGGTGCTGGGGGCGGAGCGGACGGCACCGCAGATGACCAGGTTCCATCCCTCGGCGCGGGCCGTGGTCGGGCATTTGGTGGACGTGCGGCGTACGCTGCCGGAGCCGTTGCGGGGGTTGCAGACCCGGATGGGCGTGTAGTCGCTGGTGGGGGCTGTTCCACGTTGGAACAGTGGGGGCCGTCACGGGTTCGACCGTTGTGGTCATGGAAACGGTGAACACAGAACAGCGGCGGGTACAGGCTGAGGCGCTCCGGACGCTCGGCGAGGCCCTGGGCCGCGACGGGTTCGACGTCCGCGTGGTGAACCCGGCGGGCGCGGGCCCGTTCCTGCGGGTGACGAGCGGGCAGGCGGCGGCCCTATCGGAGAACGTGACCTGCACACTCGACGCCGACAGGCGCATGGTGTTCGCGTACTCGTGGGGCGACCCGATCGCCCCGGTCGGTGACGTCCATGCCGCTGTCGCCCGTTTGGCGCGTGTTCTGGCTCCGCTGGATGCTCACCCGTCGGTGATGGTGCGGGCGGCGTCGGGTCAGGCCGTCGCTTACGCCCATGAGGTGGCCGAAGCGCGGCGAGCGGCGTTGGAGGTGTTGGCCGCGTTGCTGGTCGAGCAGCAGTACGTGGTGCAGGTCGGGGAGTTCCATCTGGTCGTCTCGGATCGGGTGGGTGGGGGTGCCCGGCTGGTGGAGGTGTGGTGTCAGGGCCGTCCGGATCGGGGTGCCGGTCTGTACTTCACCTGGGCGGGTGGCGCTGTGGTGTGCGGGGCGGACAGGCCGACGGATGCGCTGGTGGCGGTGGAGACGGTGCTGCTGCCGAGCCCGCGATAACCGTCCCTGGTCCGGACGGGCTGATCTCGCGGGGGCACGGTTGTGTTGGGCTGGTCGGGCCCGGACGTCCTTGAGCCAGAAGGCCTGACTCCCGTGCGTTTTCGGGGGATCGGGGGGAGACATGTCGTGACTTGCTGGAGAATGGGGGGCATGGGTTCTGTGGAACGGCGGGTGACTGGTGCGCGCCTGCCGTGTGGGCCGTGCGGTGCTGCTCTGCTTCAGCTTCAGCAGGTGCGGATGAGTACCCGCAACGGTGGTGTCGGCTGGGTGTATCGGTGTCCGGGGTGCGGGGTCGTCGCGGTGGCCAGTCAGAGCACGAAGTGGGCGCCGGGGATGGCCGAGCCGCTTCCCGTGACCCATCTCGTTTATGGCGGGGTGCCGCGGCCGGGGCAGGTCGTTGACTTCGGGGACACCGTTGTTCTGGATCCGGAGTCCGTCGGCCGCCATGACGTGCCGTCCGATCTGCTGGCCGTCTGCTCGACCAGCACGATCGTGGTCCAGGGTGACGACCGTCCCATCCCGCACATCAGACCGCTGACCGCCGCGAACTGACCGCACGCCAGCCCAGCCAGAGCACGACCACGATCACCGGGATCGCGTAGACGGCGACCCGCTGGTCCCGGTCGAGCCCCATCAGCACGACGATCAGCGCGAGGAACGCCAGCGTGCCGTAGTTCGTGTACGGCGAGCCCGGCATCCGGAACGACGGCCGTTCCAGCTCACCGCGCTCGGCCTTCGCGCGCAGCCTGAGCTGGCACCAGAGCAGGGTCGCCCAGGTGGTGAGGACGCCCAGCGACGCGATCGACGTGGCGATGTCGAACGCCTTCGACGGCACCACGACGTTCAGGACGATCCCGGCGAAGTAGACGAGCCCGGTGAACAGGATGCCGCCCTGCGGCGCGTGGTGCTTGTTCATCGTCCCGACGAACCTGGGGGCCTCGCCGTGGGCGGCCATCGACCGCAGGATCCGGCCCGTCGAGTAGAGGCCCGAGTTGCACGACGACAGGGCGGCCGTCAGCACGACCAGGTTCATGAACCCGCCCGCGCCCGGCACGCCGAGCGCCGCGAACACCGTCACGAACGGGCTCTCACCGGAGTGGTAGGCCGTCCACGGCAGCACCATGACCAGCAGCAGGATCGACCCCACATAGAAGATCGCGATCCGCCAGATCACCTCGTTGATCGCCCTCGGCAGCACCTTGCGGGGGTTCGCGGTCTCGCCCGCGGTGATCCCGACCATCTCGCAGGCCGCGTAGGCGAACACGACGGCCTGCAGGCTCATCAGCACCACCCCGAAGCCCTTGGGGAAGAACCCGCCGTGCTCCCACAGATTGCCGACGCCCGCGTGGTAGGTCGGCCCGACGCCCGCGCCGACCGCGACCAGCGCGATCCCCACCAGCAGGAACAGCACGATCGCGAAGACCTTCAGCATCGCGAACCAGAACTCCATCTCGCCGAAGAGCCGGACCGAGATGAGGTTGATCCCGAGCACGAGGGCGAGCGCGATCAGCGCTGTCAGCCACTGCGGCATCCCCGGCAGCCAGTACTGCACGTACAGGCCCGCCGCGGTGATCTCGGCGATGCCCGTCATCGCCCAGTTCAGCCAGTACATCCATCCGGCGGTGAACGCCGCGCCCGGCGAGACGAACTCCCGCGCGTACTCCACGAAACTCCCGGCCGTCGGCCGGTGCAGCACCAGCTCGCCGAGCGCCCGCATCACGAAGAACACCGCGAACCCGCACACGGCGTACGCGAGGACGAGCCCGGGCCCCGCGGCCTGCAACCGCGCCGCCGACCCGAGGAACAGCCCCACCCCGATCGCGCCACCGAACGCGATCATCTGGATGTGCCGGTTCTTCAGGGACGGCCGGTACTCCCCGTCCCCGCCGTTCATTTCAGTCACGGCAACTGATCCTGCTCGATCCGCCCCCTCTCGCCCGCCGCCCGCTGGTCAAGGTCTCTGCCCTGTCTGCCCGCCCCCCGCAAAATTCGCTTCCGCGGCAAGGCGAAGGCGCCCCGCGTGGCCCGCGGGGCGCCTCAAGGTCCGCGCCGATTGGCGTCGGCGGCACGGCTCGCTCTAACAGGTGGGGATGTCACGCCCCGAGTTGTCCTTGGCCTGGTCGTTGCCCCAGCGGGACAGGTAGTAGGCCGAGACGTACTGGTTCTGCCACGGTGAACCGGTGTCGAGGTCGGTCCTCAGCCACCAGTGGTTGAACGACGATCCGACCTGGACGTTCGGCCCCCAGACGCGGCAGTAGACGTAGTTGGTTCCGGCGTTGAGCGTGCCGGTCCTGGTGCCGCCGGGGCTGCTGTAGCCGGGGGCGTTGGCGAAGGTGTCGACGGTGTACTTGACGGGGCCGCTCCCGCAGTTGGTGCTGGTGCGGGTCAGCGGGTTGTTCGGGTTGAGCACCAGCGGGCCCTCGCCCTGGATGACCGGGTTGACGATGTGGCCGTTCTCGGCGTTCTGGTCGCTGGAGGGGTTGTAGAGCTGTTCGTAGTGCAGGTGCGGGTAGGAGGTGCCGACGCTGCCCATGTAACCCACGACGGCGCCACGCTTCACCCACGTGCCCGGCGGGACGTGGGACGACATGTGCATGTAGGTCGTGAACCAGCCGCCGCCGTGCCGGATCTCGATGCCACCCGGGGAGAACTGCTCGTGGACGTAGCCGTCGGCCGAGGCCAGGATTGGGCTGCCGGTGTACATGCCCTGCCGGTACATGTCGGCTTTCTTGTCGTCCGGGCTGTGCCCGTAATACGTCTTGATCTCGATCACCGATCCGCAGGGGAACGGCAGGTAGAAGTAGGGACGCGGCCCGGCGGCCGAAGGCGTGGCCTGGACGCCCGCCTGGACCAGGGCCGCCAGCATCGCCAGGACGACGGCGAGGATCGTTCGTCTCACGTCGCCTCCTAGCAGTTGGGGATGTCGCGGCCGGAGTTGTCCTTGGCCTGGTCGTTGCCCCAGCGGGACAGGTAGTAGGCCGAGACGTACTGGTTCTGCCACGGGCTGCCGCTGTCGAGGTCGGTCTTCAGCCACCAGTGGTTGAAGGAGGATCCGACTTGGACGTTCGGCCCCCAGACGCGGCAGTAGACGTAGTTGGTTCCGGCGTTGAGGGTGCCGGTCCTGGTGCCGCCGGGGCTGCTGTAGCCGGGGGCGTTGGCGAAGGTGTCGACGGTGTACTTGGCCGGGCCGCTGCCGCCGCAGTTCCGGCTGGTGACGTACACCTGGTAGTAGCTCCAGGCGCGGGGGACCAGCGCGCCGTTGAAGCGGGCCTGGACGACCGAGCCGTTCAGCTTCTGCTCGAAGTGCAGGTGCGGTCCGGTGGTCGCCGAACCGGTGCTGCCGACCACGCCGATCTGCTGCCCGGCGCCGACCCACTGCCCGGCGCTCACCCACCGCGAGTCGAGATGCAGGTAGCGGGTCTGCCAGCCGGCGCCGTGGTCGATGACGACGGTGTTCCCGGCGTCGGAGTAGAAGGTCGAGGTGACGACCGTGCCGGACGCCGAGGCCAGCGCGGGCTTCCCGCGGGTGACGCCGTCGTTGGACACCAGGTCGAGCATGTCGGCGTCGGCGTGCCCGGAGTGCGTGGCGGCCGTCCACACCTGACCGCACGGGACGGGCGCCTGGAACAGCGGATCGGCCGCCGCCTCCGTGCTCCCGAGCCCCACGGCCCCGGCCAGCGCCAGGCCGATCACGAGCCCCGCGGCCCTCCACCGTCCTCTGCTTCCCTGTGTTCTCTCTGTCATCTGGCTCCTTCCATTTCGACAGAGCAGAACCCGCCGGGCCTTTGCGGACAACACTTTCGCCCTGTCCGAATCCGGCCAATCGTCATACGTAACACCGAGCGGGGTTCGGCCAGGGAGGATCGGGCTGTTCCCGGACGTTCCGGGCGGCGACGGTCGGGGCGCCGCCCCCGGGCGCTCAGTCGGCGGACAGAAGCGGGCGCAGCCAGTCCTTGTCCGGGTCGGTGTCGATCAGCAGGGCGCGGACCAGCAGGGTCAGCGGCACGGCGAGGATCGAGCCGAGCGGGCCCAGCACGATGGTCCAGACGGCGAGCGACACCAGCGTGACGGTCACCGAAAGGCCCGCGGAGTCGCCGACGAACTTCGGCTGGATCAGCGACTGGATCACGAAGTTCAGCACCGAGTAGACGACGATCACCCACACCGCCGTCCCGACCCCCGAATCCAGCAGGGCCAGCAGTGCGGGCGGGATCAGCCCCAGGATGAACCCGACGTTCGGGATGTAGTTCGTGATGAACGACAGCAGTCCCCACAGGATCGGCAGCGGCACCCCGAGCAGCGCGAGCGCCCCCACGTCGGCGACCGCGACGATCAGCCCGAACACGGTGCTGACCAGCAGGTACTTGGCGGTCGACTGGGAGTACCCGCGCAGCGCCGCCACGAGCTGGGGCCTGCTGGAGTCCAGCCGCCGCAGCGCCCGGTTCATCCCGACGGCGTCCAGGCTCATCGAGTACAGCAGCAGGACGATCAGGACGATCGCCGACATCGCCCCGAGGAGCCCGTTCAGAAACCCCTCGACATAGGGGACGAGCTTGCCGGGGCTGAACCCCGACATGGCCGCCGTCACCTCTTTCCGGCCGATCCCGTGGGCGCTGAAGTAGCTCGTCACCTGGTGGGTGAGGTCGGTGAACTGCTGCTGGTACTGGGGCAGGACGGTCGCGAGCCGCGCCACCGAGTAGCCGAGCGACACCGCGAACAGGGCCAGGACCAGCAGGACGACCAGCAGCGGCACCGTCGCCGTCACCCAGCCCTTCGCGCCCCGCGCGATCAGCCGGTTCCGCAGCGGGGACACCGCGACGGTCAGCACCAGCGCCAGGAAGAACGGTCCGGCCAGCGAGGAGACGGCCTTGATCCCGGCCAGGCAGATCACGGCTCCCGCCCCGCCGATCAGCAGCAGCAAGCCGTCCGAAATCCGCGCCCGCATCGGCCCCCCTGTAGCCCGTCCCGTCAAGATCTTCTCGGCGGATCTACCCGTGTCCTCGCAGGTCACGCCTGCCGCTCGGGCAACTTCTGTTTGCGGGGCGTCCTGCGGGGCAGGTCGAACGAATGAGGCTCTCCGCTCGCCGGATCGTGGTCATGGGGGTGACCGGGTGCGGCAAGACCACGGTCGGGATGGCGCTCGCCGACCGTCTGGCGCTGCCGTTCTCCGACGGCGATCAGTCGCATTCGCCGGAGAATCTGGCGAAGATGTCCGCGGGCATCGCGCTGGAGGACGTCGACAGGCTGCCCTGGCTGGAGGCCGTCGGCGCCTGGCTGGCCGACCACCCGGACGGCGGTGTCATCGGCTGCTCGGCGCTCCGCCGCGCCTACCGCGACCTGCTGCGCGCCGCCGCCCCGGACGCCTGGTTCCTCCATCTCGCGGGCGCACCCGAAGTGATCCGTGCGCGGGTCGAGGCCCGCAAGGGCCACTTCATGTCCCCGACCCTGGTCGAATCCCAGTTCGCCCTCCTCCAGCCCCTGGCGGCCGACGAGGCGGGCCTGACCGTCGATCTGGCCCTGCCCGTCGAGGAGATCGTCGACCTGGCGGTCGCCGCCCTCACCGCCCCCTGACGCCCGCCACCCCGGCTCAGGGGACCGGCAGCAGGGTGAGGGAGACGGACCGCGTGCCGGGGTTCGCCTTCAGGGTGAGGACCGCGGCGTTCGGCCGGGAGGTGATCGTCGCGCCGGTGACCTTCGCGGTGTAGCCCTTCGGGTAGTGCAGGGGCGAGGCCCAGACTTCGGTGAGCGCGGAGCCCTGCGGCCGGTAGGAGAAGGTGAAGGCCCTGGTGGCGGCGTCGAACTTGTAGGCGGTGGGGGTTCCGGCGATGGCGCGTGGGTACGGTTCGTCGAGGATCCGGAGTTTGGCCGCGTCGACGTTCGCGCCCGAACGCGGCTTGGTCAGATCGAACAGGAGCCCTTCGACGGTGCCGCCGTCCGTCGGGTCCTTGCAGCGGCAGTAAGTCCACTCGGCCCACGGGATCCGGTAGGAGTCGGCGAGGCCCACGACGTAGGCGATCTCACGGGGGTTGGGGGACGCGCCGAACTCGGTGAGCATCAGCGCGTCGCCGGTCCGGTCGGCCTGGGCGACGGCCTGATCCATGACGATCTTCTGCACGCCGTCGCAGACCGGGTAGAACCAGTCCGGCAGGGTCTTGCCCGACAGGTCGGGGCAGTAGGCGTGGAAGGAGTAGCCCGAGCGGGCGTCACCGGGCTTGCCGAGATGGGTGGGCCCGCCGAACGGGGCGAGCAGGGTCGGCTCGTACCAGGTCAGATGCTCCCGGTCGACCTTCCGGATCCCCTTGATGATCTTCGTGTAGAACGGCGCGAGTTTCGTGGACTCGAACTTCTCGCAGCCGAACGGTGGCAGGCAGCTCGGCCACGCGGTGCCCGGCCACGGCTCGTTCCACAGGTCGTAGCCCAGGACGGCCGGGTTCCCCCTGAACCGCTTCGCCACATGGACCCACGCCTCGGTGTACCACTCCTGCAGGCCCTTGCCCTTGACCTTCGCGTTGTTCCAGAAGTTGTCGTTGGCCCGCTGGAGCGCCGGGTTGAACATCAGGTTCTTGAAGGAGTCGGTGTTGAGGAAGTCGACCGGGATGCCGTCGGTGACGATCATCCAGTCGGGCAGCCCGAACCCCTTGAATTTCGAGCTCAGCAGGTCCTGGTGGAAGTCGAGCAGGGTGTGGATCCCGTACTTGCCGAGCACGTTGACGGTCCGCTCGATGCTCGCCAGATACCGGTCGTCGAACTTGCCGGGAGCGGGTTCGAGCCCGGCCGGCACGATCCCGATCCGCATCACGTTGAAGCCGTGGTCGGCGAGGAACTTGGCGTCCTTCTCCCCGAACCCCAGCTCCTCCGGGCTGTACGGCGCGGCCTTGGCGACCATGTTGAAGCCGTGCTGGATCACCACACGTCCCTGCGCGTCGGTGATCCAGCGTCCCCGGTGATCGAGGACCGCCTCCTGCACGGCGCGCGCCTTCACCGGCGCCGGCTCGGACGCCAGGGCCTGGACGGGCTGGGCCCCCGCCACGGCTGCCATCAGCAGCGCCAGTCCGGCCAGTCGTGTCCGCATCGGTTCCTCGCTTCCGCTCCGGGGCCCGAAAAGCTAGTGACCGGACTGAGCACCCCGATAGCCCCCGCTGTGCGCAATCAGCGAGTTTTCTTGTGGCGACCCTGTACAGAACGGAATTCCTGTCAACGGGACTCAGGTCGCGGCGGGCACCACCGGCTGCCAGGACAGCGGAGTGGACAGGATCATCGTGCTGGACGGGGTGCCGTAGGCGGCGAGCCGGTCGATGAACTCCTCGAACGCCGTCATCGAGGCGACGGCCGCGAGCAGGACGCAGCAGGCGTTGCCGGTGACGCGGTGCAGTTCCCTGATCTCCGGCCAGCTCCTGGCGTCGGGGTCGCGCAGCAGGCAGCGCGCCCCGTAGCACTGCACCTGGATGAGCGCGGTGACCGGCAGCCCGGCCCTGGTGAGGTCGATCTGCGCGTGGTAGCCGAGGATGATCTGGTCGCGTTCCAGCCGCCGTACCCGTTCCGCGACGGCCGGAGCCGACAGGTTGACGCGGCGCGACAGCTCGTTCAGGGACAGCCGGGCCTCGGACTGGAGTTCGGCCAGAATCCTGTGGTCCACGTCATCCACTTTGCGTTCCTAAAGATCGTCGCCGATTCGCCTTTGAATCGGCAGGTCAGACCAGGTTAGCGCCGTGCGTTGCCCATTCCGCGGTGCGCGCGATGTGTCCAGAATGAGGGGGGTGAAGACCAACCCTTATGTCGACTACGCCCGGCTGGACACCCTGCACGACCTGCAGCGGCCCAGGACGGGGGAGAGCGCAGAGCTCTCGTTCATCGTCACGACCCAGGTGATGGAGCTGCTGTTCGGGCTGCTCGCCCACGAATGGGAGCAGGCGCGCGACGCCCTGGTGGCCGATGATCTCGACGGGGCGGTGGCCGTCCTGCGGCGCGGGCTGCACGTGCAGGACGTCCTGGTCTCCTCGTGGGACCTCCTCGCCACGATGACCCCGGTCGAGTACGCCCGGTTCCGCGACGCCCTGGGCGACGCCTCGGGGATGCAGTCGGTCGTCTTCCACCGGCTGGAGCGGCTGCTGGGCACCGCCAAGGGCCCCGAGCCCAGCCTGTACGACGCGGCGCTCGGCCTGCTGGAGCGGCACGGGATCGGCGGGCGGGACGAGCCGTTGAAGACCTGGCGGGTGGTGTACGAGTCCCACCCCGAGCTGGTGCCGTTCGCGGAACTCCTGGTCGACGTGGCGGAGCGGTCGCAGCGGTGGCGGCAGCGGCACTACACGGCCGTCCGGCGGGCGATGGGCGCCAAGCCTGGCACCGGCGGCTCCGCCGGGCTGGCCTGGCTGAAGGCGGCCCTCGACCGCGACGCCTTCCCCGAGCTGTGGGCCGTGCGGGGTGAGCTGTGACCACCCGCGCCGACTGCGCCCGGCTCGACGCCGCGGACCCGCTCGCCCCGTTCCGCGACCGGTTCACCCTGCCCGAAGGACTGCTCTACCTGGACGGCAACTCGCTCGGCGTGCTGCCGCGCGACACCGTCGACCGGGTCACCGACCTGATGACCCGGCAGTGGGGCCAGGGCCTGATCGGCTCCTGGAACACCGAGGGCTGGTTCGACCTGCCCACCACCCTCGGCGACCGGCTGGCCCCGCTGATCGGCGCGGGCCCCGGCGAGGTCGTGGTCTGCGACTCGACCTCGGTCAACCTGTTCAAGGTGCTGACGGCCGCGCTCCGGCTCCGGCCCGGCCGCCAGGTGATCGTCACCGAGAACGCCACGTTCCCCACCGACCTGTACATCACCGAAGGGGTCGCGGGGCTGTTCCCCGGGGTGCGGACCAGGGAGTTCGCCAATGACACCGACGGCTACGGCATCGACGACGACGTCGCCGTGGTGCTGCTGTCGCACACCGACTACCGGACGGGCTCCGTCCACGATCTGGCGGCCGTGACGGCCGAGGCGCACCGGCACGGCGCGCTCGTCGTCTGGGATCTGTGCCACTCGGTCGGCGCGCTACCCGTCGACCTGACCGCGGCCGGCGCGGACTTCGCGGTCGGCTGCACCTACAAGTACCTGAACGGCGGCCCCGGCGCCCCCGCGTTCCTCTACGCGGCGCCCCGCCACCACGAGGCCGCACGGCAGCCGCTGACCGGCTGGTTCGGGCACGCGACGCCGTTCGCGTTCACCCCCGGCTACGAGCCCGCCGAGGGCGTCGCCCGGTTCCTGGTGGCGTCGCCGCCGCTGCTGGCGCTCGCCGCACTCGACGCGACCCTCGACCTCTGGGCGAAAGTGGACATGGCCGACATCAGGGCCAAGAGCCTCGCGATGACCGACCTGTTCATCGAACTGACCTCGGGGCTGCCCGACGTGTCGCTGGTGACGCCCCGCGAGCACGCCGCCCGCGGCAGCCAGGTGTCGCTGCGCCACCCGCACGGCTACGAGGTGGTCCAGGCGCTGATCGCACGGGGCGTCGTCGGCGACTTCCGGACCCCCGACATCATGCGGTTCGGCTTCACACCGCTGTACCTCCGCCACGTCGACGTGTTCGACGCGGCGGAGGCACTGGCGCAGGTGCTGCGGGACGGGACGTGGCGCGAACCCCGGTTCGCCGTCCGCAACAAGGTCACCTGAGACGAGTCAGGCTGATACGAGTCAGTTCGTCAGGACCAGCTCGCGCTCGGCCTCGGGCTCGGCGGGCCCCTCCACCGACAGATGGGGGAGGCGCTTGTCGAGCCAGCTCGGCAGCCACCAGTTGGCGTCGCCGAACACGTGCATCATGGCCGGGACCAGGATCGTCCGGATGATGAAGGCGTCCAGCGCGACGGCCGCCGCGAGCCCGATCCCGAACTCGGCGATCACCCGTTCGCCGCCCAGCGCGAACGCGCCGAACACCGCGATCATGATGGTGGCGGCCGCGGTGATCACCCGTCCGGTCTCGGCCTGGCCGACCCTGATGGCGCGCCGGTTGTCGCGGGTGTGCACCCACTCCTCGTGCATCCGGCTGACCAGGAACACCTGGTAGTCCATGGACAGGCCGAACAGGATCGCCAGCATGATCACCGGCAGGAACGCCTCGACCGGCCCGGCGGCGCCGAGACCGAACGGTTCGGAGCCCCAGCCGAACTGGAAGAACGCCACCACGATCCCGAACGACGCCGCCGCCGCGATCACGTTCATCAGGGCGGCCGTCAGCGGGATCACCACACTGCGGAACGCGATCAGCAGCAGCAGGAAGCCCAGCGCGACGATCACGGTCAGGAACAGCGGGAGCTTGCCGGTCAGCACCGCGGCGAAGTCGTCGAAGATAGCGGTCATGCCGCCGACATGAACCTGGAGGGTGCTGCCCTGCTCGGCGGGCGGGATCACGTCGTCGCGGAGCCGGTCGATCAGCTCGGCGGTCTCCTTCGACTGCGGGGAGCTGTCCGGGATCACCTGGACGATCCCGACCTTCGCGTCGGGGGCGAGCGGCATCGCGGCGACGGCCGCCACGCCCTCGGTCTGCTCGACCTTGGCCGTCAGGGCCTTCAGCGCCTGCTGGTCGCCCTGGTTCGGCAGTTCGGCGACCAGCATGAGCGGGCCGTTGAAACCGGGCCCGAAACCGTCGGCCAGCAGGTCGTAGGCCTGGCGGGTGGTGGTCGAGGTCGGGCTGTTGCCCGCGTCGGAGGAGCCCAGCCGCAGCGACAGCACCGGCAGCGCCAGCACCGCGACGACCGCGAGCGCGACCACCGAAAGCAGCGCGGGACGCCGCTCGACGGCCCCGGCCAGCCGGGTGAAGACCCCGGCCTTCTCCGGGGTGCCCGCCGGACGCTTGCGCTCACGCCGCGACAGGGCGCGCCGCCCGATGAACGCCAGCAGCGCCGGCAGCAGCGTGATCGCGGCGAGCACCGTGCAGACCACCGTGACGGACGAGGCGATCGCCATCCCGTTGAGGAAGCCCATGCCCAGCACGAACAGGCCCATCAGCGCGATCACGACGGTGCCGCCCGCGAAGATCACGGCCCGGCCCGAGGTGTCGACGGACTTGGCGATCGCGTCCTCGACGCCCAGCCCGTCCTTGAGACCCTTGCGGTACCGGGTGACGATGAACAGCGCGTAGTCGATGCCGACGCCGAGACCGATGAGCGCGCCGAGGATCGGGCCGATGTCGCCGATCCCGACCACATGCGAGAGCAACGTGATCGACATCAGTCCGGTGCCGACACCCGCGACGGCCGTCACGATCGGGGTGAGCATCGCGAAGAACGAGCCGAACGCCAGGAACAGCACGATCGCCGCGGCCGCGATGCCGATCAGCTCGCTGCTGCCCGGCGGCGCCTGCTCGACCTGGGCGATCGGGTTGCCGCCCAGCTCCACCTGCAGCCCGTCGGTGCGGGCCTCCTTGGCCGTGTCGACGACCTTCTGGATGTCCGGGATCGGGAGCTCGTTGTCCTGCTTCGTGAAGTCGATCGTCGCGTAGGCGGTGGTGCCGTCCGCGCTGATCTGCTGGGCGCCCTGCGCGTCGTAGGGACCGGTCACACCCGCCACGGACGGCAGGTGCGAGATCTCCTTCAGGGTCTGGGACATCCGGCTCTTGACGGCCGGGGCCTTGGCGTCGTCGGCCTTCCAGACGACGGTGGCGCTCGCGCCGGACCGGGCGGGGAGCGACTGCTGGAGCAGTTCCATCGCCTTGGTCGACTCGGTGCCGGGCAGCGAGAAGCCGTTGTCGGGCTTCGAACCGGTCGCGCTGGACGCGGCGCCCAGCCCGATCAGCGCGAAGACCCACAACAGCACCACGAGGAGCCGGTGGCGGGTGCACCAGCGGGCGAGGGCGGACAAAGGGGACCTCCAGGAGTTTCAGGAGACTCCAGCGTCCCTCGCTCTCCGAGTGGTTCTTTCGGCCGCTCGGAGGGTTTTGTCAGTACTGCGTCCGCAGTATCCCTACTGCTCAGGGCGGAGCCCGCTGCCGCCCGGACGGACCAGACCGGCCTCATACGCGATCATGACGAGCTGCGCCCGGTCATGCGCGCCGAGCTTGGTCATGGCCCGGTTGACATGGGTCTTCGCCGTGTACGGGCTGATCGTCAGCCGGGCCGCGATCTCCTCGTTGCTGAGCCCGCCCGCGACCAGGACCATGGTCTCGCGTTCCCGGTCGGTGAGATCGCGGAGCCGTTCCGCGACGGCCCCCGCGTCCTCGACGGGCCCCGTCAGGAACCGGCCGATCAGCGCCTTGGTCGCGTTCGGCGACAGCAGGGCGTCACCGCGGGCGACCAGCCGGATCGCGTCCTGGAGCTCGACCGGCTCGACGCCCTTGCCCAGGAAGCCGCTCGCCCCCGCCCGCAGGGCCGCGAACACGTACTCGTCGATCTCGAACGTGGTGAGGACCAGCACCCTGACCTGGGGGAGGGTCCTGGTGATCTGGCCGGTCGCGGTGAGGCCGTCCGAACCGGGCATCCGGATGTCCATGAGCACGACGTCCGCGTGCTCGGCCAGCGCGACCGCCTCCCGGCCGTCCCGTGCCTCGCCGATCACCTCCAGATCGGGCGCGGACTCCACCAGCACCCGGAAACCGGCCCTGACCAGCGCCTGGTCATCGGCGAGCAGCACCTTGATCATGACACCTCCGGAACGGGCAGCCAGGCCCTGACGGTGAAGACGCCGTCCGCGCGGCCGGCTTCGAAAGTCCCGTGGACGGCCAGGGCGCGCTCCCGCATCCCGAGCAGCCCGTGGCCCTCGGTGTCGTCGTCCGCCGCGGGGGCCGTGTCGTTGGTCACGCGGAGCTCCAGCCCGTCGGGGCGGTAGCCGAGGAAGAGCAGCGCGCGGGGACTGCGGCCGTGCTTGCTGACATTGGTCAGGGCCTCCTGGACGATCCGGTACGCGGTCAGGTCGACCGTCGGCGGCAGCTCGCGGACCGCGCCCTCGGTCTCCCGGTCGACGATCAGACCGGCCGCCGTGTGCCCGGCCAGCAGATCCGACAGCCGCTCCAGCCCCGGCGACGGCTCGGTCTCCAGCTCCACCGGGGTGTTCGGCTGCCGGAGCAGGCCGATCGTGGTGCGGGCCTCGTCCAGGGCGGAGCGGGCGGCCTGCCGGATATGGGCGAGGGACTGGCGGGCCTGCGCCGGATCGCTCTCCAGCACATGCGCGGCCACCCCCGCCTGCACGTTGATCAGCGCGATGTGGTGGGCCAGGACGTCGTGGAGCTCGCGCGCGATCCGCAGCCGCTCGTCGATCACCCGCCGTCTGGCCTCCTCCTCGCGGGTCTGCTCCGCCCGGATCGCCCGCTGCTCGACCTCGTGGACATAGGCGCGTTTGTTGCGGACCGCGTCGCCCAGCGCCACCGCCAGGGCGAGCTGCGCGACCATCGCGATGCTCTCGGGCCCCAGCCAGAGCCGGCTGTTGAACACCTGGCTCACCGCGAACAGGGAGACCGCGATCGCGGCCGCCGCCATGCAGCCGTCACGCCGGCCCCGCTGGACCGTGAACGTGTACATCGAGATCATCATGACCAGCATCAGCGGGCTCTTCAGTCCGCCGAACGCGATGTAGAACGCCGTCCCGAGGGTGACCACGGCCAGCACCTCGGCCGGCCAGCGCCGCCGGAACGCCAGCGCCCCGCACACGAACGCCCCGAAGATCACCAACTGGGCCGTCGGCGGTCCGATGTGCTCCTCGTCGCCGTACCTGGCGACCGTCAGGGTGGTGACGTAGACGGCGACGGCCAGCACCACGTCTGCGACCAGCGGGTGTTTTCGCACCGCCGGCCTGGGATCCGGCCACGACATGCCCGCACCCTACCCGCGCGCCCGCTACAACTGGGTCATGCGCATCACCGTCTTCGGGGCCACGTCGCTCACCGCCAGGACCTTGCTGCCGCTCGCCGCCGCCCGCGGGATCGAGACGGTCGGGTACGCCAGGGACACCACCGGGCTGGCCGCCGACCACCGGATCAGCGGCCAGGCCGACGATCTGCGCGCCACCACGACCGCCCTGGCCGGCTCTGACGCAGCGGTCGTCACCTACGGGATGGGACGCCGCTCCCGCCTGTACTCGGCGGGCACCCAGACGATCATCCAGGCGATGCGCGACCAGCAGGTGAAGCGGCTGATCGTCGTCTCCGAGGCTTCCTACGGGCGGCATCTGCGCGACACGACCCCCGCCAAACGCGCGATGGCGGCCCTCTACGCCGTCACCCGCCGCCACGCCGTCCACGAACGGCTGCTCCAGGACGCGATCCTGGGGTCGTCGGGGCTGGCCTGGACGGCGCTCCGCCCGCCGACCCTCCGCGACCGCCCGGCGGCCCCTTCGCCCGCCTGGACCCTCGACCCCGCCAGGAACCTCCGCCGGACCTCCACCTACACGACGGTCGCCACGGTGATCCTCGACATCCTCCCCGACGAGTCCACTCACGCCCGCGATCTCTACCTCTGAGACCCGAGCGCTATAGAACCTGTTCTAACCGCACCGGGCGATGACGGTCTCGGCGAAGGACTCCAGGTTGCGGATCTTGGTGTCGAGGGGCTCGAGGTCGGGGCCCTTGATGTAGGGGATCCGGAAGCCGACGATGACGTCCGTGATGCCCTTGTCCTCCAGGCGCTTCACCCCGTCGACGGTGTAGGCGTCGAAGGAGATGACATGGATCTCGAACGGGTCGCCTGCCCTGCCCTCGGCCGCGCGGAGTGCGTTGAGCTTGGTGAGCAGGGCGTCCAGCTCCGCGCCGTCACCGCCGGCGTGCATCCAGCCGTCGCCGCGCACGACGGCGCGGCGCAGGGCGGCGTCGCTGTGGCCGCCGACCGGGAACGGGATCGGCGCGGGCGAGGCGGGCCGGATCTTCATCGACGGGAGGTCGTAGAACTCGCCGTGGAACTCGAAGTACTCCCCGGTCGTGAGGCCGCGGACGATGTCGATGCACTCGTCCATCCGCTTGCCGCGCCGCGCCCACGGCACGCCCATCGCCGTGAAGTCCTCGGGCCACGGGCTGAGCCCGACGCCGAGCGCGAGCCGTCCGCCGGTCAGCGCCGCCACCGAACTCGCCTGCTTGGCGACCAGCACCGGCGGGCGGATCGGGAGCTTGAGGACGAACGGGGTGAACCGCAGGGTGGTCGTCGCGGCGCCCATCGCGGCCGTCAGGACGAAGGTCTCGATGAAGTCCTTGTCCTCCAGGAACTCCCGGTTCCCGTCCTCGGTGTAGGGGTAGCTCGCGTCCGACTCCTCCGGGTAGACGACGGAGTCGGGCACGGCGATGCTGTGGTAGCCCGCCTGCTCCGCCGCCCTGGCCAGGGGGAGGTAGTAGGCGGGGTCGGTCATCGCCTCGGCGTAGGTGAACCGCATGTCACGAGCCTACTAGAACGTGTTCTCTTTACAAGAGGTGGCCGCGCAGCGCCGTGAGCTGGGCGGTGCGCGAACGGACGATCCTGTCCGCCAGTGCCCGCGAGACCGGATCGGCGCCCTGGGCGAGCTCCCGGCGGGCGATCTGGACCGCGTCATCCTGATGGGCGACCAGCAGCAGCAGGAACTCGCGCTCGAACCGGGCGTCCGGGGCGGCGGCGGTGGAGGCCAGGCCCTCCTCCGCCGTCTCCGGGAGCCCGCCGTGGGCGGCGTGCGAGCCGGGCGGCGGGACGAGCGGCCGCCTCCAGCCACGCAACCGGGCCACCATGGTCTCGACCTCGTCGAGCTGGGTCGACTCGATCGCCGAGACCAGCGTGCGCAGCTCGGGACGGACCTCGCGGCCCCGCGCCAGCCTCACCACGGTCACGCCCTGGCCCTCGTGGTGGGACGCCATCTGCAGGAACATCACGTCGGCGTCGTTGAAACCGGTCGCCGGCGGATCGGCCGAAGCCGCCGACCAGAGGTACCCGAGCACGAGCAGGCCCGGGACGAGGAGGGCGAGCAGCCGCGACCGTGTCTTCGTCCCGGGGGCCATCGGGGTCAGCCCTTCTGCCAGAGGGCGGGGGTGGTCGCGGGCTCCCAGCCGGGCAGCGCCGTATGCGCCTGGCGGCAGGTGTAGTGCGCGCCCGCGTAGGTCACACCGTCACCGGGCCGGTAGGCGGCACCGGCCGTCCAGGTGCCGCCCGGCGTGGCCGTCGGGGTGGCGGTGGGCGTGGGGGTCGGGGTGACGGTCGAGGTCGGAGTGGGTGTCGGGGTGGGTGTGGTGCCGCCGCCGAAGTCGACGTCCGAGCAGGAGTAGAACGCCTCCTGGCTGTAGAACGTCCGCTGCCAGATCATGTACAGGACGTGCCGCCCGCTGCGCTGCGGCAGCGTGATCGACCACCGGGTGAAGTTCGTCGGATCGACGTTGGTGAAGGTCGTGATCGGCACCAGATCACCCCAGGTGAGCGGCTGCGTGGGAGCCCACCCGGCTCTGGTGAGGTAGAACGCTAGACACCGCACGGCCCCCGGCCAAGGGCCCCGGAAGGAGTTAACCCGCTGCTAAGGCCCGCTTAACTCCTGGTGGACCCCGGGGCTTTACCCGGCCCCGGGGCCCGAAGGTTGCCGCCCGTTCGCACGCCGACGACGTTTAACGGGAGGGTCATCATCAGAGCGTCGTGCTCTTCCGTTGAGCTACGGCGGCAGGGAGAGCCACCGACCGGATTCGAACCGGCACCCCGGCGCTTGTCGCCCTTTCCGTCTCGATTCGGCGATGAGCGGCGATGCTGAGCTTGGAGCGAGAGTCTGAGATTGAACGGCTGCCTCTTCCACCTGGGCTACCCCGCCGTGTGGTGGCGGGGAGGGGCGTCGATCCCCTGCTGTCACCGTGCATCAGCTTCACCTTGAGCTTCAGCTTTTCCGCCCCCCTGGGGGACGGCCCCCTCGCGCTCCAGCGAGGGGAGTCTTGGGTTGGTTCCTATCCGAGAAGGTAGCCGAACACCGCGTCGCCGACCCGCTGGTCGACGACCTCCGCGCCGTTGGCCTCCTCGCGGGCGAACTTCACGGCCGCCTGCAGCCGCTCCACCCGGTCGAGCAGTTCGTTGACGCGCTGCGCCTGCATCGCTCCCGAGAACCGGACCGTGCTCCAGAAGCCGACGATCACGTCCTCCTGGTACGACTCGACCTGGGCGGGGTGCTTCTCGGTCGCCTCGTACAGCACGTGGCTGCGCATGACCTTCTTGGTGCGGTGGGTCTGGGTCTCCTCGGTGCGCCACACGTCGCTGGCCGGGTCGTGCCGCCACGCCTCCGCGGCGTCGAGAACCGGCAGTTTGGCGACGAAGGTGTGCAGGTCGACGAGCTGCTTCTCCAGGAAGAGCAGATACGGGACGGGCACGTCCGCGAGGATCGTGACGCCGTCGACGACCACATCGGCCTTGGCGTCGCCGTTCGCCCAGTCCTTGGTCGCGGTGACGTCCAGCAGCTTGGTCAGCGCGTCGCCGACCGCGCGCAGTTCGTCCTCGGCCTTGACCTGGACGCGCGTGGACTCCGACGGAAGCTGCTCGCCCTCTTCGTCCTTCGGACGGTAGGTCCGTGAGATCCCCGTGAGCAGGGCCGCCTTCTGGAGCCGGTGGTAGGCGTCGGTGATCGCCCGCTGCGTCCGGCTCTTGACGCCCTTCTCCACGGCGATGATCTGATTGAGCTTCGCCATGATTCCTCCCCGTATGTTCGTGAGAACCGTAGCGAGCCGGGTCGGGCGGTGCATCTGGTTTACGGGGTGGGTTTGCGGCGGCGGCGGGTGCGGGCGATCTGGTCGGGGTCGATGTCGGGGTGCGCCCAGGTCTCGGCGAGGGCGAGGCTGGGGGCGCGTCCCGCGGCGATGTGCGCGAAGGCGCAGGCGGCCGCCGCGGACTCGTTGCCCGACGCGATGAGCTGGTAGAGCTCCTCGTGTTCGGTGCACTGCTCGGCCGGATCGCGTTCGGCGGTCAGCCGGAACAGCCACTCGGTGCGGGCCGCGAGCGGGCCCATGATCCCGCTGAGCAGGGGATTGTCGGCCAGGCCGATGATCGCGGCATGGAAGGCGGCGTTCGCGGACGCGATCCGCTGGACGTCGCCCTCCTTGGTGGCCTCACGGGCCTCGGCCAGTCGCGCGGACAGGGGTTCGAGGCGGTCGGGGGCCGCGTTGGCGGCGGCCAGCCGTGCGGCCAGCGACTCCAGGACCTCCCGGACGTCGAAGAGGTTCTTGACGTCGGCGGGGGTGAACGGTGCGACCAGCGCGCCCTTGCCCGGCACGATCAGGACCAGGCCCTCGGCGGCGAGCATCCGCAGCGCCTCGCGCAGCGGGATGCGGGACACGTTGAGCTCGGCCGCCAGATCCCGCTCCACCAGACGGTCGCCTGGTGCGAGCCGCACCTCGACGATGCGTCGCTTCAAAGTCGCGTAGGCGAGGTCGCGAAGGGATCCGGTCTCTGTCACGAGACCCCACAGTAATCGGCGGGCACCGGTGTTTTCGCGGACGAAACATTCCGGGAACGCGTGCGCCACAGAGGGGCGGAAACTTAACGGTATACCGTTAAGTGGAGGGGTCATGAATCCTGCTCTGGAGCTTACCGGCGTCGGCAAGAGCTTCGGAGCCGTCCGGGCCCTCGACGCCGTCGATCTGACCGTCGCCGCAGGTGAGGTGCACTGTGTGCTGGGCGAGAACGGGGCGGGCAAGTCGACGCTCTGCAATCTCGTCTACGGCTCCGCCGCGCTCGGCGAGGGCGCGATGCGGCTGTTCGGCGAGCCGTACCGGCCGCGCCGCCCCGCCGACGCACTCGCCCGGGGCGTCGCCATGGTCCACCAGCATTTCAGTCTCGTCCCGACCCTGACGGTCGCCGAGAACCTGCTGCTCGCCGAGGGGATCGGCCTGCGCACCCGGCGTTCCGCGCTCGCGGCCCGCGTCGCCGGGATCGAACGGGACTTCGGTCTCGCGGTCGATCTGGACGCGCCCGCCGGAACGCTCCCGGTCGGCGAACGCCAGTCCGTCGAGATCGTGAAGGCGCTGCTCCGTGAACCGCGCCTGATCCTGCTGGACGAGCCGACGGCCGTCCTCAACCCGGCCGAGATCGACGCGTTGACGGCCACCTGCCGCCGGATCGCCGCCACCGGCCGTGCCGTCGTCCTCATCACCCACAAACTCGCCGAGGTCGAGTCCGCGGGCGACACCGCGACGGTGCTGCGCGGCGGCCGCGTCACCGGTTCGGGGCCGATCGCCGAGCTGGGCCGCGACCACCTGGTCTCCCTCATGATCGGCCGCCCTGCCGCGGCCCCGCCCGCCGGGACG